>JAISIN010000004.1 GCA_031262085.1 Prevotellaceae bacterium | reverse complement strand
TGTGATTCCGGAGCGATTCGAACGCTCGACCCACAGCTTAGAAGGCTGTTGCTCTATCCAGCTGAGCTACGGAACCGGGAAGGGGTGTGCTGGGTTTTGCGGCGGCAAAGGTATGGCTTTCTGCCTGAATAGCAAAGGGAACGGAGATTATTTTGGCGGGCGGCTGTGGCGGGGTTCGAGTTGTATCTTGATGATTTTGCCGCTGTGGGGGGCTACGGAGAACTCGGCGGGCTTGTAGGGCAGAAGGTCGATGGTGCCGGTGGTGCCGGTCAGCAGGTCGGTGGCGGGATAGGCTTCTTGCTGGGCTATCTGGAGATAGTCGAAGGCGTGGGAGGGGATGTTGACGGCGACGTTGACGGGGATGTAGTCGAAGTTGACGACGATGAAGAGCAGTTCGCTGTCGGCCTTGCGCATGAAGGCGTACTGTTTGTGCTCGTTGAAGCGCCAGCCGCCGGTGTTGACGTACATCAGGTCGAAGAAGGCGCCGTCGGTGATGGCCCGTTCGGTACGGCTGAGGGTGAGGATGCGGCGGTAGAGGTCGTGGAGGGCGCGCTGCTCGGCGGTGAGGAGCTTGCCGTCGAAGCGGCCGTGGTTGCGCCAGCAGCGGATGGTGTGGACACTGCAATAGTCGAAGATGGAGGTGCGGCCGTCGCGTCCGCTGAAGCCTTCGCTGTCCATGCCGAGTTCGCCGAACTCCTGTCCGAAGTATATCATCAGGGGGTTGGTGTTCAGGCAGGCGGCCACGATGAGGGCGGGGATGGCGCGGCGCGGGTTGCCGGCGAAGTATTCGGAGGCGATGCGTTGTTCGTCGTGGTTTTCGAGGAAGTTGAGCATCTGCTTTTCGATGCCGTCCAAGCTCTGCCAAGCCCGGGTGATGGCAGTTGCCGAATCGTATCCGCAGGTGATGCGGCGCAGGGTGTCGTACAATCCTACTTTGTCGTACAGGTAATCGAACTTTCCGCGTGTCAGATAATTCCGGTATTCAGCCGGATTGTAGACTTCGGCAATGAACACCGTTTCGGGGTATTTCGATTTCACTTGCGGAATAGCCCATTCCCAAAACGCCACCGGTACCATCTCTGCCATGTCGCAACGGAAGCCGTCGATCTGCTTGGATGCCCAGAACAGTAAGATGTCGAGCATCTTTATCCACGTGTCGGGTAGGGGGGTAAAGTGGCAGGTACCGCCGTTCTGATAATCGACGCCGTAGTTCAGTTTCACCGTGTCGTACCAGTCGGTTACATTGGGATAAACATCGAAGCGGTTGTTGCCGGTCGCCTTGGCTGGGAACTCCCGATAGGCTTCATCGGCGTCGGCTTGCATATCGAATTGTGCATGCAGCCCGCTGTTGGGGATATAGTAGAAGTTGTTATACGGGCTGAACGCATACAGCGTGTCGTCGTTGGCTCCCAATTGGGTGGTTCCGTCGGGCTGTGCATCCGAGTGATATTGTCGGGCTACATGGTTGGGTACGAAGTCTATGATGACCTTCATCCGGGCATCGTGCGTGCGTTTCACCAACTCTTCAAACTCGCGCATTCGTTCGGGTACATCCACGGCAAGGTCCGGGTCGATGTCGTAGTAATCCTTGATGGCATAAGGCGATCCGGCTTTTCCTTTGACGACGGCAGGATGGTCGGGGGTAATGTTGTAGCGCCGATAGTCGGTCTGCGTGGCATGTTCGATGATTCCGGTGTACCAAATGTGTGTGATTCCCAATCTCCGTATCTCTGCCAGCGCATGCGGTGTAAAGTCTGCCAGCTTGCCGCATCCGTTCTCGGCCATGCTTCCGTTGCAGATACAGTAGTGGTTGTTGTTGCCAAAGAGGCGCGGAAGTACTTGATAAATGATTGTTTTCATCGTTTATTGTTCGTTTTTAGGGCTTTCCAGATAATTCCCTTGTTAAGACGCAGCTGCGTCAAGGTATCATAAGCTACGTTGTATCCCTGTTCGAATATCTCTTCGGCTTTCTCTAATTCGCGGTTGCTGTATCCGTCGAGATTATAGGGTTCGATGAGCAGGTCGGCACGTTTTCGTTCTGAAATGGTATTGGCACGAAACATAAAGTTATACGAGCGCAAGGCGATGCTTACGATATTCATTTTGTACTTGTCGGCATTGAGCGGACTGACGTTGACGGCTACTACCCTGTCACACACTTTGCGAATGGGGCTGACGGGCAGATTCAGAAACAGTCCGCCGTCGACGTAGTGCGTGTTGTCGATCTTCACAGGCGAGAAGAGCACGGGCATGCAGCACGATGCCGCTATGCGTTCGGCAATGTTTCCTTGTGTGAAGCAAACGGATCTGCCGTGGTCGAGGTCGGTAGCGGTGACTATCAGCGGCAGTTGTAACTCTTCCAGCGTGCGTGCCTTGAGGTTGGTTCGCAGAAAGTCCACGAACTCGTCGAGCACAAACAGTCCCACTTTGGGAATGACTAATTTGGTAAGGTCTTGAAACTTGTGTCCGGCGAAGTAGTCGAGTACGCGGTAGGGTTCGTTTCCATCGGCGTAGAAAGCTCCTACTAATGCACCGGCGCTGACGCCCGATATGATATCGGGGCGAATGTCTTGTTCGAGCAGCGCTTGCATGGCTCCCAAATGTGCAAAGCCTTTGATGAATCCGCCGCTCAGGGCAAAGCCGATAGGATAGGGTGACATCGTGATGATATAACGAGTTTGAAGAGGTTATGCATTACATGAGCCACGGCATTCGGAAGCACTCTTCGTCATATAGTGAATAATCGGCGCTTCCGTTGACGGCGAAGGTACGTATCAATCGGGCGCCTTGCAGCAGATGGAGCGCCAAGAAGAAGGTGGCACCGGTTTTGACGCGATCGTCTACCAGCAGGATGGAGCGGTCGCAATAGTCGAAGTCGACGGGGGCGAGCAGGCGGGGGAGGGGGTAGCGGGGCTGTTGCTGTTCGTCGCGCAGGTTGATGTAGAGCGGGCGCACCTCCATCTGCAACCGTTGGTTGAGAATAGCTGCCGGAATGATGCCGCCATGGGCGATCGCTACTATCAGGTCAAATTCTTCCGGAAAGTCGATGGAGCGAAAGCGCTCCATTACTTCGTCCATTGTCTTCACCATCGGGCTATGGCTTTAAGCAGGGCATATCCACCCAACCATTGTATGAGTAGTCCCGGGATGGCCATGCGGAAATCTTGCAAGGCGATATACAAGCTGCCGCTCAATGCCCATTCGCCCAGCGTACCTACTACCTGATAGGAGAGCACTACGACGAGCAGGGCGCCGATCGACACCTTATTCATATAGCGCGCCGCGCAAGCTGCTGCCAGGGCCAGTAAGCCCGACTTCAGCAGGATAGCAGGCAACACTGCCATTGCCGGCATGCCGAACAGCAGATGGTTGATGACCGGCGAAAGCAACGCCGTGATTAACCCTACACGAATGCCGAACTTATAGCCGGCAATCAGGGTAAAGAAGTAGATGGGTAGCAACATGGGACCGCCGCCCGGTACGAGATGACACAGTTGCGGCAGCAGTATGTTGCCGGCAACAAACAAGAAGGAAAACAAGTAGGTATTCGCCTGCGTGAATGGCAGCGAATGGAGTAGGGGAGTTGTCTTCGTATTCATATTCTTTATATTGTTTAAATGGTAATGAGTTTATAATTCATGGTTCCCAATCCTATCTTCTCGGCATGTTGCAGTCCTGCCAGCCAGTCGGTATTGGGGTGCATCAGGTGGAACTTGTCGGCTCCGCACAAGTCGTCGGGCTTGCGGTGTTGCGAGAGCACGTTTCCGGTAGGCAGTATGGGGGCTTGTATAACCATATCCGCCGATGCCCTGTCTAATGCAACGGGGTCGGTAGAGGCGAGTATGCCCAAGTCGGGGACGATAGCGGCATCATTATGCCCCCAGCAGTCGCAGTCGGGCGACACATTCATGATGAAGTTGATGTGGAAGTTGGGCTTGTCTTTTACCACCGCCAGTGCATATTCGGCTATTTTGCAGCTAAGGCGTTCGGAGGTGTCGTTGGTACCCAATACAGCTCCGTCGAACTGGCAGAGAGCAACGCATTGCCCGCAACCCACGCAGCGATTGTGGTCTATCTCGGCTTTACGCGCTCCGTTCAGGCGGATGGCATCGTGTGCACAGTTCTTCACGCAGATGTTGCAGCCGGTGCAGCACGCCTTGTCGATGACCGGTTGCGATGCCGAGTGTAGTTCTATTTTGCCTTGTACACTAGCGCATCCCATGCCGAGGTTCTTCAGTGCGCCGCCGAATCCGGTTTGCTCGTGTCCTTTGAAGTGATTCATGCTGATGATGATATCGGCGTCGACAATTGCCGTACCTATCTTAGGGGCAGGGCAATACTCGCCGTTGATGGCTATCTCCTTGTAGTTGGTACCTTTCAACCCGTCGGCAATGATCACTTGACATTGGGCAGAGATCGGGTTGTATCCGTTCTCCATGGCGCTTTGCAGGTGATCTACGGCATTCGATCGTCTGCCGGAGTAAAGGGTATTGCAATCTGTTAAGAAAGGTTTGGCGCCATGACGGCGGAGCAACTCTGCCAAGCGGGCGGCGTAGTTTGGACGCAGATACGCCAAGTTGCCCGGCTCGCCGAAGTGTATTTTAATAGCGGCAAAGTTGTCTGTAAGAGGGAGTTTCTCTATGCCGGCACGTTTTACCAAACGTTCCAACTTATCGAGCAAGTTGGAAGAAGAGGTGGCGCGTAAGTTGGTAAAGTAAACGTTACTCATACAAGGATAAGTTTTAAAGTTGCAAATGTAATCCATGTTTATTAAAACAACAAGAAAAACAGACACTAATTGTACGTATTGGCGGCAGAAGTGTCAAAGAGGCGGGTTCCGTCTGCCTTCAAAGAAGCAATCACCGTTTCTTTGAAGGCAGACGAAACCCGCCTCTTCAGCCGGATATGTATAGGCTTAGTACTGCTTAATCAGCTCTTTAAAATTGGTTTTCTTGTCGAACGGTACCCATGCAAAGCCATACTTCACGGCATGTTGCTTGCCGGTGAGGTTGCGATACGGCTCGTGCGGCAAGGCTCCCCAGCTGTTGTCGCCTCCCAGTCCCATCATGCGATAGTCGATGAAGAAATCTACCATCGGTTCGGCTTGCGGGTCGGTGAGGTGACGATGCACGGTCTTGTCGGTGCGGGGTTGACCGTTGTCAATGGTGTCGCCGTTGTCGAATGTTTCCAGCGGATAGTTGGAGACATTCATCTCGAATGTGTTGTCGGCAATGAACAGCAGACCGCCTTTTTGTTTGTTGTGCATGAGGGCACACCAACTGATGCCGGTGCGATGTTCGTTCTCCTGCGGACGAATGTAGGGTTCATACATCTCCTTGATTGGGCGGGTATATTCGCCGAAGAACTGTGAGGTATACCGGTCGCAGTAGTTCTCTTCGGGACCGCGTCCGTAGTAAGCCAGTTCGGTCAGCTCGCCCGACAGTTGCATGCGCAGTCCGATGCGGGGGATGAAAGGCGTGTCGGTGCCTTCGGGAATAAACTGGTTGTCTACCTTGATGACGCCGTCGCTGTATACTTTATAGGTGATGTTCCAGGTAGCATGGGTCTGTGGATAGGTGTACGACACCTTCACCACTGCGGCTCCTTCCTCTTTACTTACAGCGAATGATGCGGGTTTAAGCTGCGAGTACGATGCTTCGCGCCACGGTTTCAGCCTTATTCCCAATCTGGCTCCATAATCATTGTCGATAGGGGCACGCCAGAAGAATGGTTTGGGACCTTGTGCATGGTTGATAAACTCTTCTTTCTGATAGATGTACGAAGTGAGCATGCCCGTCTGTTTGTCGAAGATGGCTTTGAAGTTCGTCCCGCTCAAGATGGCTTGCGTATTGGTTTCGGCAATGCTGGCAGCCGATTGCGTCAATGCCTCCCGTTTGCTGTATGGGAAGACGGTCACCTGCTCGCGGGCGATGACGGTACCTGTTTTCAGGAACGGTTCGGCTTCGTGTATAGCGGCATAAAACTCTACTTGCACATCGCCTGTGGCAGGTGCACTTTTGGGTATGCCGTTCAGGAATCCGGTAGTCGACGTCTCTCCCGGCTTGGCGGTGATATTTTCGAGCGTTCCTCTGTGGATCTCTTTGCCTGCCTGCCGTACGATGTAGTAGAAATCGTACTTATCCAGATTGGTGAACGAGAAGTTGTTGCGTATCTTGATGGTTTGCGTTTGCGGATCGAAGCCGAAGAAGCGGATGTTTTGATACACTTTGCCCATCTCTTCGGTGGCGGGCTTCACGCTCCGGTCGGGATATACAACACCGTTGATGCAGAAATCACCGTCGGATGGTGTGCCTGTCGGACCAAAGTCGCCTCCGTAAGCCCAGTACTTGCGTTTATCGGTGGTTTGCATAGCCAATCCTTGGTCGACCCAGTCCCAAATGCACCCCCCTTGCAGCGTAGGATATTTCTCTATCACATCCCAATAATCTTGGAAGTTACCCAAGCTGTTGCCCATGGCATGTGCATATTCGCAGAGAATAAGCGGGCGGGTCATGTCTTTGTCGAGCGCATATCGTTCGATGCCTTGCGGCGACATGTACATGGGGCAGAAGATGTCGGTATTCCACTCTAACCCGGCGCGTTCGTATTGGATGGGGCGCGTAGAATCGAGCAGTCGCAGGGTGTTGTAGGTGATGTAGAAGTTCAGCCCGTTTCCGGCTTCGTTGCCCAATGACCAGATGATGACCGACGGATGATTCTTATCGCGTTGGTACATGCCGACCGTGCGTTCTTCGTGGGCTTGCGTAAAGAGCGGATTGTTACCCAATGTGCCGCCTATGCGCAGGTCGTATCCCATGCCGTGACTTTCGATATTGGCTTCGTCGATGACGTAGATGCCATATTGATCGCACAGCTCGTAGAAGCGCTCCTGTTGTGGGTAGTGACTGGTTCGTACGGTGTTGACATTGTACTTCTTCCAGAGTTCGAAGTCTTTCATCATCAACTCTTCGGGCACGTAGTGACCGGTAGCTTCGTTGTGCTCGTGCAGGTTGACTCCCTTTACGAGGATGGGTACGCCGTTGACCATCAGTTGTCCGTCTTTTATTTCGACAGAGCGGAAGCCCACTTTGCAGGAGGTGGCTTCGATCACTTCGCCGTTGGTGCGTTTCAGGCTGATGACGAGTGTATATAAATAGGGTGTTTCGGCTGTCCACGGTTTGACTGCCGGAATAGTCTTTTGGGTGAACTCTACCTGTTCTTGTGTCGCTTCGACGCGGGTCGACGACTGGGTGATCTGGTCGCCTTTATCGTCGAGCAGGCGGTAGCTTACCGAAAAAGGTGTGGCGATGTCTCCATCGTTGGCGAGTTGCACGTTCAGCCTGAAGATACCATCTTTATAATAGTTGCCCAGTAACGTTTCGGCTTTAAAGTCGGCAATGCGGATTTGCGGTGTCGAGTAGAGGTAGATGTCGCGCTCAATGCCGCTGATGCGCCAAAAGTCTTGTCCTTCGAGGTAGTTGGCATCCGAGAAGCGGTGTACCTGTATGGCAATGATGTTGTTTCCGCGCCTTACGGCAGCCGTCACGTCGAAGCGTGCCGGTAGTTTAGCCTCTTTGTTCATGCCGATAAACTTGCCGTTGAGGTAGTAGTAGGCGGCGCCGCGCACGCCGTCGGCGCTGAGGAATATTTCACGTCCGTCCCAGTCGGCAGGCAGTGTAAATTCGCGTCGATAGGTACCGGTAGGATTCCAGTCGGTGGGTACAAAGGGGGGATCGGGCTTGTCCCAGTGCGGTGGGTATCCGGGTGAAACGAACGTCCATCCTACATTGACGTAGACCGGTGTTCCGAAGCCTTGTACTTCCCAGTTTCCGGGTACATTGATGTTAGGCCATTTTTTATCGTCGAACCGCTCGTTCATGAAGGTGGTGGGGCGGTCGGCGATGTTTTCTACATAGTTAAACTTCCACTTTCCGTTCAGTGAGATACGGAAGGTGCCGGTTGTCCGGTCGTTGACGATGGCATCCTCTTCGCTGATATACGAAGTGAACGTGGCACGGGCTGGTTCTTTGTTCAGTCCCAGTAGTTTAGGGTCTGTGAGCTGCCCATATCGGTCTTCCTGTGCCATGATTGACAGCGGTATACAGGCAAGACAGAGAATAGGGATGAATCGTTTCATGAATGGTAAAAGTATAGATTTTACAATAATTGTTTATAATAATCGTAGGAATTTCTCTAATTCGTCCGTCCATTGGCGCTTATAAATAAAGGTATCTCTAAATCCCCATCCATGTCCGCCGGTAGGGTAGATGTGCATGGATACGGGTACCTTATTTCTTTGGAGAGCAATGAAGTAGTCGATGCTGTTGGCTGGCGGTACAGCGTCATCGTCGGCGCTGAGCATGATGAAGGCAGGAGGGGTTTGCGCGGTGACACGGTTTTGCAGCGAGTAGTTGTGTACCACATCGCGCGACGGTTCTTTGCCCAGCAGGTTCTCCCGCGACCCTCCGTGTGTGCTTCCGCTTTCCATGGAGATAACCGGATAGAACAGAATCTGAAAGTCGGGGCGTGTGTCGCGGCTTTCAGATAGGGTAGCCAGCGACGCTGCGAGATGTCCGCCTGCCGATGCGCCCATGATGCCCACCTTTTGAGGATTGACGTTCCATTGGGCGGCATGTTGTCGTACCAAACGGATGGCTTGTTCGGCATCGCTCAGCGGCACTTCGCGATGTCCGTTGGGCATACGGTATTTCAGTACAACGTAAGTGATTCCCAAGCTGTTCATCCACGGAGCCATGTCGTGTCCTTCGTGGTCTATTGCCAAGCGGGCATAGCCGCCTCCGGGACACATGATGATGGTGATGCTGTTCGGCTTTCGGGCGGGATAAACGGTCATGTCCCCTTCCGTACCGGTCAGTCCGTTCGAGTTGGGAGCGCCGTCTTGCCATAGTGGTATAACAATGGGCGGCTGTGCCAAGAGCAATGTCGACATACAGATTGCAATTGTGAGAAAAAGGATTCGCATAAGTTGCATTATTTATCTATCATGAGATTTAATTGTGGCAAAGGTAATGCTTTTTATAATATCATGCGAATTTCCCTTCTCCTGATCGTTATGATTCCTCTTCCGGCTTCATATTAGTGTATACCGTCTGCACATCATCGAACTCTTCGAGGCGTTCTGTCATTTTGTTGATCGTTTCGCGTTGTTCGGGAGTTGCTTCCTTCAGGTCGTTGGGGATGTATGTAAACTCTCCTCCGACATCTTCGAATCCGCTCTCTTCGAGGTGCTTCTGTATGGCGGCGTAGCTTTTGGGGTCGCCGTAGATGGTGATGGTACCTTCTTCTTCATCCTCGTCGTATTCGTCGTCTACGTCGTAGTCGATGAGGTCGAGTATCAGCTCTTCCATGTCGGTGCCGTCTTTCTTTTTGAAAGTAAACATGCACTTGTGGTCGAATAGAAATGCGAGCGACCCCATGGTGCCGAGGTTGCCTCCGAACTTATTGAATACCGAGCGCACGTCGGCAACGGTGCGTGTGGTGTTGTCGGTGAGTGTATCGACGAAGATAGCGATTCCATGCGGTCCATAGCCTTCGTAGGTCATGCCCTTGTAATCGCTTTGGTCTTTGCCCATAGCGTTTTTGATCGCTCGGTCGATGTTGTCTTTGGGCATATTTTCGCGTTTACAGGTAGCGATAACCGACCGTAGCGTAGGATTATTCTCGGGTTCCGGTCCACCGGCTTTCACAGCGATGGCTATCTGTTTGCCCAGACGTGTAAAGGTCTTAGCCATGTGCCCCCAACGTTTCATTTTGGCGGCTTTTCTATATTCAAATGCTCTTCCCATTGGAATTATGTTTTAATGAATGATTGTTATTTATAAAGTAAGAGAGATTTGTTTATCGCAGCTTGGCTCCGATTTTATTCTCCAAATTGTTTATCAGTTTCGACATGATTTTATCAATCATCTTGTCGTTGAGGGTCTGCGTTTCGTCTTGCAGCAGGAAGCTTACGGCATACGATTTCTTGCCCGGTTCGAGGTTCTTCCCCTCATAAACGTCGAAGAGGGTAATCTCTTTGAGAAGCTTCTTTCCGGTTTCGCGTGCGATCTTTTCGATCTCGGCAAAGGGAATGTTCTTGTCGATGAGCAGGGCGAGGTCGCGTTTTACGGCAGGATACTTAGGTATGTCGGTATAAAGCGTTTTGACCGTGCGGACAGCGCGTAGCAATTCCTTCCAGTCCAGCTCGGCAAAGTAGACTTCGTTGTCGATGTCGAAGCTGTGCAGAATCTTCCGGCTGATGATGCCCAGCGTAGCCAGTAGCTTGCCTCCCCGCGTGTGCAGGGTGAGGGCGGTGGCGTAGATATCGTTGTTCAGGGTTGCAGTGACCATGCCCCGCGTATCTAATCCTAAGCGTCGGAAGATATTCTCAACATAAGCCTTGAGTTCGTACACCGATACCGGTTCGTCGGGGTGTGCCCACGAGCCTACAACCTTCTTGCCGGTCATCCACAGCCCCAAGTGATAAGCTTCTTGGTAGGCAGCCAGCGGTTTTTCCGAGTTTTTCTTCTCTGCCTTGAAGGTATAGCAGTTGCCAAACTCATAGAATTTCAGATGGGGGTTCTTCCGGTGGATGTTGTATGCGATGCTTTCCAACCCGCCGAAAAGAAGTGTTTGACGCATTACGTTCAGGTCGGCGCTCAGGGGGTTGAGTAAGCGTACCAGGCTGTCTGCCGGAAATGTCGATAAACCGTCATAGTAAGCTGCCCGGGTTTGCGAGTTGTTGAGTATTTCGTTGAATCCGCAACCTGTCAGTTGTTCGGCTATGAGATTTTGCAACTTGTTCGAGAGGTCTGTTTCGGTTAGGGTAGTGAGGCTCGACTTCAGCGTGGCGGGTATTTCTACGTTGTTGTATCCGTAGATGCGCAGAATATCTTCGACCACATCGCAGTCGCGTTGCACATCTACCCGATAAGGAGGTACCAAGAGCGATAACCCTTCGGGGGTTTCGGCAGTGATCTTCATCTCCAGACTGCCGACGATGTTTTTGATGGTTTCAGGGGGTATTACTTTTCCTATCAAGGCATACACCTTATTATATAGTATCTCTACGGGGAAGTCGTGTGCAGGCACGGGGCATACATCTTTTATCTCGGATGCAATGGAACCTCCGGCAAGCTCTTTGACCATGAGCGCCGCTAACTTGAGGCAATAGACGGTATTACGGGGGTCGATACCTCGTTCGAAGCGAAACGATGCGTCGGTGTTCAGTCCGTGTCGACGCGCGGTTTTACGCACCCAGGTAGGGTGGAAATAGGCGCTTTCGAGAAAGATGTTCGTTGTTACTTCGGTAGACCCCGATTCTAATCCGCCGAATACACCGGCAATACACATGGGTTCCTGTGTATTGCATATCATCAGGTCTTGGTTGCTTAGCTTCCGCTCTACGCCGTCTAACGTGATGAAGGGTGTGCCTTCGGGCATGGTTTTAACGACGACCTCTTTGCCTGCAATCTTGTCGGCATCGAAGCAGTGCAATGGTTGTCCGAAAGCGTGTACGATGTAATTGGTCACGTCGACCACATTGTTGATAGGGCGCACACCGATTGTCCGGAGCTTCTGTTGCAGCCATTCGGGACTCTCCTTCACGGTAACGCCTTCGACGGTGACGCCTGCATAGCGGGGGCATGCTTCGCTGTTCTCGATGGTGACGGAGATATCCAAGTTGTGATTTTCGACGGCAAAGCTGTCGACGTCGGGGCATTTCAGGGTAGCAGCATATCCGTTTTGCAGCAGCCATGCGTAAAGGTCGCGTGCTACCCCGTAGTGCGAGCAGGCATCGGCACGGTTGGGTGTGATGTCTACTTCGAGCCGGTAGTCGCTGTGGAGGTTGTAGTACTCTTTGGCAGGGGTTCCGGGTATGGCGTCGGGAGGCAGTACGATGATACCTGCGTGGCTGGTACCGATGCCTATTTCGTCTTCGGCACAAATCATACCTGCGGAATCGATGCCGCGTAATTTCGATTTCTTGATGGTGAATGCTTCGTCGCCGTTGTAGAGCTTGGCGTCGAGGGTGGCTACCACTACCTTTTGCCCGACGGCAACATTGGGAGCGCCGCACACGATTTGTACCGGTTCGCCCTGTCCCAGATTAACAGTGGTGACGTGCATGTGGTCTGAATTGGGATGTGCTATACAGGTGAGCACTTCGCCGATAACGATACCTTCGAGGCCTCCTTTGATGGTTTGCACCTCTTCTATGCTACCCGTTTCCAATCCGATGGAGGTGAGCGCCGCCGCCACATCTTCGGGCGTCAGTGCAAAATCGACATACTCTTTCAGCCAATTATAGGAGATATTCATACTTGTAAATAAATTGTAGTTTCGCTAAAATGACGTGCAAAGGTACGCGTTTTTTGGCAACAGCATCACTCTAACGTATTAAATATTGCGGGATAATGTGATTTACCGATTACTTATTTCAGTATCTTTACGCCGTTTTTCTGCTATTCACCATCAATTACTGTACAGAATGAAAAAAATGACAACCCTGTTGTTGGCTGTTATGCCATTTGTGGGAAGTGCACAAGAAGCTGCTTCCTCTGCTATCTATACGCACCAAGTAGGTGCGTATGAAATTGTTGTGTTGCCCGAAAACCAAGGTCAGGGCAATCCCTCTATTTTGATTGATGCCACCCCCGAAATGCTGGCACAAGCGATCCCCGACGGCACTTATCCCAATGCCGTGAATGCCTTTTTGGTAAAAACGCCTGCCGGAAATGTGCTGTTCGATACCGGATTCGGGCGCAACCTTACCCGGAACTTGGCTGCTGCAGGTGTTAAACCCGAAGATATCGGTACATTGGTCATCACCCATGCACACGGCGACCACATCGGCGGTATGCTTACCGCCGACGGGCAGCGGGCATTCCCGCGGGCACGGCTTATCCTGTCGGATACCGAGAAAACGTATTGGGTCGATACGCAAAAACAAGAGGCTGCTACCCGTGCATTCAATGCCTACAAAGAGAATGTGCAGTTGGTGACGCCCGGCAAGATAGAAGAACCTGCCGGTGGTGATGGTATTTTCTATCTCGCTGCTCCCGGACATACTCCCGGACATATTGTTTGCCTGCTGCGCTCGAAGGGCGAACAACTGCTGATCTGGGGCGATTTGGCACATGCCATGGCGATACAAATGCCTTTTCCGCAAGTATCGGTACGCTATGACACTGATCCGGTGCTGGCTGCCAAGTCGCGGCAAGAGATCTTGAAATTTGTTGCCGAACATCACATACCCATAGCAGGCATGCACGTGGCTTTCCCGGGAATGGGCAAAATAGAAAATAACGGCAAAGGAGGTTATCGATTTATCCCGTTCAGCGCAAGGCGCTAATGACAAAAGGCGCGGATGTACGGTGTTTCGGCATGACCATCGGCATCTGCGCCTATTTTAACTCTAATTATTGGCTCATGCGCAAAAGTCCGTCGATTCGCGCCACCTGAGTGTTTTGATGAAATTATCTCCCTTTGATGTGGGGCAAAACTCCCTTTCATCTGAGGCAAAACTCCCTTTCATCTGAGGCAAAACTCCCTTTCATCTGATGCAGATCTCCCTTTGAAGTGAGCCGGATTTCCCTTTGATATCTAACCATTGAAAACGTTATAGCGCCGGATAAATCCCCTTGCTCTGTTCTTGAATCAAGGTGACGCAAAGAGACAGGGGGGGGTAGACGAAGTAGACGAAGTGGACGAAGTGTTTTTCAACTTTATTAAATGTATATATACGTATATGCATATATGTACTATACATAATATGTTCTCGCGCGAAAATATATAACGTTAGAAAACACTTCGTCCACTTCGTCTACTTCGTCTACCCTAAGCGATCCATCGAATCTTATTAAAACGGAAGCTGTGGGCTGACATTTGTCAACTCTTCTGCTGTACGACGGTTGGCTGCAATCTCCTCTATGGTATACTCTACAACCCGATACACAATAACTTTATGTCGTCCTTTTCTTATCTTTTCAAACCCCAATCTCTTCATCACCATCCCGATTTACTTCGTACTCATCACCATCTTCACCCCCATATTGATTCGCTCCGGAATATCGGTTGCCGTGACGAACATCCCCGCTTCTCGCGGATGCGGCTTGCGATAGTACCGCAGAATCAGCTCCTCCTCCGAGGATGCCGCCTCGAAGTCGCGGTTGTGCCGGCTCATCTGCTCGAGCTTGCCCATGCCATCGAAACGCACGGCTACTGACACGCAAGGGTGGAGTACTTGATACTGCGGCAGCCGCCGCGTCGCCCGTCGAGAGGAGGTAGCGATACTTTGCGGTACGCTCGCGGATGGCAGCAAAAACGTATGTTATGCAAAGACCCACATCCAAATCAGGGCAACCGCATCATGTGTACCAAGTTATTTTTTTAGCATGACTAAGGTACTATTTCCGTAGGAGATAAACCGGTTATTGTAGCAATGTCTTCAATAGGAATGCCACGCTGTAACATATTGAGTACTGTTTGGCGAAGTGCATCACGAATTTGCGCTGCCTCTTCTTTGGCTTGCGCGATTTCTTCTTTGGCTTGCGCGATTTCTTCTTTGGCTTGCGCGGTTTCTTCTTTGGCTTGCGCGGTTTCTTCTTTGGCTTGCGCGGTTTCTTCTTTGGCTTGCGCGGTTTCTTCTTTGTCTTGCGCGGGTTCTTCTTTGGCTTTCGCGGTTTCTTCTT
>JAISIN010000056.1 GCA_031262085.1 Prevotellaceae bacterium | reverse complement strand
GTGTCGATGTCCATGGGTATAGACAGTTTGGAGGAGTAGCCACCGAAGTAGCTCAAAGAAACGGATGCTTCTGGTTTTTTGCTCATGAGTTCTATGTTTTAAAAATGTTCCTTCTTTATGGAAGATGGTGCGAAGTTATAAAACGGGTGAGCATATCTCCAAAAAGGTGTCCCCCTACGTAGGGGGACACTTTGAAGGTAATTTAACGGAATAATGATTTTTTTACCAATAGATAGCTGATTAATCACTTAAAAACGAAAAAAGACGAAAGAAACAAATGTGATTCAGGAGGATGATCCGGTAGGCTCCTGTATAAGACGCGGCGATAGTTCCTGTTTGATGGCTACTACCTTGCCGCGGACTTTTGCCCATGAGCCGGATATTTTCATAAAACTCTTTTTATGTACGATTTCTGTTTGGAAATTCAAAAAAATATCTACCTTTGTGGCGTGAGTGTCACCATTGCTAAATACCCCAAGTTATGTTCTTTACCGGTCCGAGCAAATCTTTTTCAACCCGTTTGAGCTTATCGATTTTAAGCTTCACGGTAGTGGTATTCCTTGCTACATTTTCAGTCTTCTATCACTTTTCGGCCTCCTACATTGAGAACGACGCCCGTGAAGATGCCGAAACATCGCTCGAATCCATCAACTTGCGCATCAGCGATGTGCTCCATCAAGTAGAAGCCGTACCCAAGAACCTGAGCTGGCTGGTAGCCGAACACGACCTCCCGCCCGATTCGTGTTACGCCATTGTCGAGCGCGTGGTAGCGCGCAATCCCTACATCTGCGGAGCAGCCATCGCCTTTGAACCCTATTACTACAAGAGCGAAGGGTATTACTTCTCGCCCTACGCATACCGATCGGTTGATAGCGATTCGATTATCACCAAGCAACTCGGTAACGAAGAGTACGACTACTTCAATTGGGAGTGGTACGCCGAACCCAAACGGATCAATGCGCCCTACTGGACGGAACCCTACTACGACGAAGGGGGAGGAGAGATGCTGATGTGCACCTACTCCTATCCGTTTCACGACCCATCGGGTCAGTTTGCAGGCATCTTTACCTCCGACATTGACCTGACATGGCTCACCGACCTCATCAACGGAATGAAGAAAAACGACCAGTCGTACACCTTCATGATAGATGGTAGCGGCAAGTACATTGTGCACTACCTCAAAGATCGCATCCTGCATCAAACCATCTACGGAGCAGGCGAAGAGATGACCTCCAACCGGCAGGTAAAACATCTGGGCGACCGGATGATTGCCGGCGATAGCGGTATGGAAATACTCGACAACGACGGTGTAGAATCGTTCGTCTTCTTTGCACCCGTCAGAGGAACCAAGTGGTCGCTTGCCATCGTACTGCCCAAAGAGGAGGTGTTCAATGCCCTCTATCACATCAATAAAATAGTCTTCTTCATCACCGTGATAGGACTGCTCACCCTGTTTGTGCTCTGCATCACCATTGTGAACCGTCTCACCAAGCCGCTCAACAAATTTGCCATGTCGGCACGCGAGATTGCTGCCGGTAACTTCAACGTACAACTGCCCGTCATCACCTCCAAGGATGAGATGTGGGAGCTTGCCAACTCCTTTCAATACATGCAGCATCAGCTGACGCGATACATAGAAAATCTGCGCGAAACCACTGCTGCCAAAGAAAAAATGGACAGTGAGCTGCGCATCGCCCGCGACATACAGATGGGCATGATTCCCAACACCTTCCCCGAGCATCGTTCCATCGATATCTTCGCCACCTTGACACCGGCTAAGGATGTAGGAGGCGACCTGTACGACTTCGTGATCGAAGGCGACTACCTCTATTTCGTGGTGGGCGATGTCTCGGGTAAGGGTATTCCCGCTTCGTTGTGGATGGCTGTGACACACTACCTCTTCAGAGCAGGCGTCACCCACATCGGAACGCCCGCCGCTATGGTGGCATTCATCAACAACACCATGGAAGAAAACAACGAAAGCAACATGTTCGTTACCCTGTTCGTAGGCAAACTGCACATCCCCACAGGAACCCTCACCTTCTGCAACGCCGGACACAACTCGCCCGTGCTGATTGCACCCGACGGCGTTGCCGCCTTCATGGATGTACTACCCAACCTGCCCGTAGGCATTGTAAAAGATTTCGACTTTCAGGAGCAGAACCGCTTGCTGACCGAAAGAAGCACCTTGCTGTGCTATACCGACGGCGTAACCGAAGCCGAAAACAGAACATTAGAGTTGTATGGCGACAACCGACTGATCGAACAAGCCAACAAATGCGCAGGAATGGGTGCCGAACAAATTGTGGAAACGATACACAAAGGCGTCGACAGTCACGTACAAGGCTATGTGCCCTCCGATGACATCACCCTGCTTGCCATCGCCTTCAAATACCAAGACCCGGATGCCGAATGGCCGCAAACCCTTACCATGACCAATCAACTGGAAGAGACCCAACGCATGTCGGAATATGTAGAGCAGCTGGGCGAAAAACTCGAACTGCCGCCATCGACCGTGATGAACCTGCAACTGGCGCTCGAAGAAGCCATTACCAACATCATACTCTACGCCTACAAAGAGCAGGGAAAGGACATCAGCGTCACCTTCACCAAAACCGGTAACGAACTCGAAGTGGTGATAGAAGATAGCGGGGTGCCCTTCGACCCCACCGCGCAGGAAGAACCCGACCACCTGAACGCCTCCGCCGAAGACCGACCCATAGGCGGGCTGGGCATCTTCTTGGTGAAAAAGCTCATGGACAACGTAGCCTATAAACGCGAAAGCGGAAAGAATGTGCTCATCATGAAGAAAACCATATAATAACGGATGAAAGAAGATTGCAATAACTTGTTATAACTATAATTAGAAAAAGATGAAAACAATGAAAACCCCACTTTGGAGCGCCATGCTGCTCTTGCCTGTCATGATGGCTTGCAACAACTTCAACAACCGAGGTGTGATTGAAAATCCTCAAGTACTCGGAACCAACACCACATCCATTGAGGTCGGTCTGATCGAACTGACCGATACTGCCACCGTACTCCACATCGATGCTGCCTATCGACCCCACAACTGGATCAGAATTGCATCGGGCAGCTTCCTGCGCGATAACACCGGCGGCAAATATGCCATTCGCGCCGGCGACGGCATCGAACTCGACAAGGAGTTCTGGATGCCCGATTCGGGCAGAGCCACGTTCAACCTGATCTTCCAACCGATACCTGCCACGGCGACCTCGGTCGACTTCTCCGAAGGCGACGATGTAGAAGGCGGATTTGAAATATGGGGCATTCAACTCACCGACCAACCGATTACCGTCAACCTCCCCCAATGGTTTAAAGAAGCCGAAGCCGACCCTGCCGCACCCCTGCCTGTCGTCGAACCGAAAGTCGGCAAAGCCCGTCTCGAAGGGCAAATTCTGAACTATACACCGGCTATGGGGAAGAATGTGGGGTATTGGGTCTATTATCCGTTTACGACAGGTGTAGAGCTGGTAGAAACACCCGTAGACAAAGACGGACGCTTCGCGGCAGAGATCGATGCCGTCTCGCAGCATCCGGTAGTCGTGTCGATGTTTGGCGACGAATATCGCTGCTTCATAGCTCCCGGCGAAACCACTACGGTGCTGCTCAACCCGGCAGAAATAGCACGCCGGAACTCGCGCTTGCGCAACAGCGACACGCCCATAGGCGAACCTGCCTATTACGGAGGATACCTTGGCGCGTTGAGCAAAGAAATCGGTGCCATCGGTCGGGAACAGATAGCGTCGATCTTCTACGGACACATGAACACCATTGCGGAGAGTGAGAGGATGTCGTTTCTGCATGCCATCAAAGATAAGGATGTCAACGGAGTGAAGGCACGTCTGCTCGACGACTATCGCGCCCAAGAGAGTGCCATCGACGCTACCTCGCACAGCGCCGCCCTCAAACAACTGATGCACATTGCCAACAACCTGCATTATGCCGACGATATATTTATGATACATACATGGATGTTTCGCGCCCTCATCATAAACAACAACCTGAAAACACGCGAAGAGCAGCAAGAAGCATCCGATAAAATCGGCACCCTCATGTTGCCCTCCAATTATTATGACGACCTGAAGACGTTCCCTCTCTTGAATACATGGCAACGGGTGTACCTCCCTACGCCGTCAGCCTTTACCGGTACGAAAGAGATCTTTGCACACGCATTGGGCACCGACCGCGGACCGCTGTTCGAGCTGCTGGCAGTAAGCGAAGATTTGCAACGCATCTCCGACTTTGAAGTGCTCGATGCCGCCCAACTGGCACAAGTTCCGCAACCCTATGCCGCTTACGTTGCACAGAAGAACGATGAGTTGAAGGCAACCCTCGAACGCAACAAGCAAAAGAGTGGCTTCAACGTAAACGAAGACCTCGGCAAAGAGCTGTCGGGCGAAGATGTATTGCCCTTCATCATTGCCAAGTTTAAAGGGAAGCCCATGCTGATTGACTTTTGGGCTACTTGGTGCGGTCCTTGCAAACAGGCTAATAAGATGCTGAAACCGGTCAAAGAGGAGCTGAAAGACAAAGGCATTGTCTACGTCTATGTGGCAGGCGAAGATTCGCCGCTCGGCACGTGGAACGCCATGATTACCGACCTGCCCGGCGAACATTTCCGCCTCACCGACAAACAGTGGAAAGCGGCACGCAAAGCGCTTGGTATAGAGGGCGTCCCCACCTATTTTTATATAGACAAGGAGGGCAATATTGCCAAGAAGCAGACCGGATTCGGCTCTGTCGTACCCATGAAAGAACAACTGCTCAAAATAGCCGAATAAGGTCGTTCCAAGCAGTTAGCAAACGATATATGAGTGAAAACAATTAAAGCAAAGAATGAAAACAATGAAAACAAAAAATTGGATCGCCATGCTGCTCTTGCCTGTCATGACAGCTTGTAACAGTTTCAACAATCGGGGGCTGATAGACAATCCGCAAGTAGTGGGCAGAAGCAGTGACAACAGCATCGAGGTGGAGATGGTCGAAGTGACCGACACAGCTACCGTGCTTCATATCAAGGCGTATTATTACCCCAACCAATGGATCAAGATTGCCTCGAGCAGCTTCCTGCGCGACAATCACGGCAACATGTATGCCATCGTTGCCGGCGACGGCATCGAATTGAACGAAGAGTTTTGGATGCCCGAATCGGGAGAAGCAGCTTTCAACCTCATCTTTCAGCCGATACCGTCCGACGTCACCTCCATCGACTTCTCCGAGGGCGACGAAGTAGAGGGAGCTTTCAAGGTTTGGGGCATACAACTCACGGGCAAACCGGTTACGGTTGAGCTACCCAAAGAGTATAAGCAACCCGTTGCCGACCCCGCCGCTCCCCTGCCTGCCGTCACAGTGAAAGCAGGAACGGCACACCTCAACGGACAGATATTGAACTATGTCCCCGACATGGGCAAAGAGATAGAGTTGTATATCTACTACCCGTTCACCACCGCTTCGGTGACGGTTGCCATAGATAAAGAGGGCAAGTTCGCTACCGACGTAGAGGCATTCTCTCCCCACCCGGTCACGGTACACTCATTTGCCGGAAGCATCCAATGTTTCATTGCACCCGACGAGACCACCACGGTACTCATCAACCCCACCGAAATCGCCCGCCAAAAATCGCATCTGCACAAAGACGACCCCGCGCGGGGCAAAGCAGTCTATTTCGGAGGATTCCTCGCTGCGCTGAACCAAGAGATGGAGGACAATCACACCGACATCCAACGCATCATCGGACAAAGTTATAATACCCGCCAGGAATACTATGACTTCTTGCGCTCTTTCACCGACAAAAGCTTGATACAAGTCAGAGAGATGATGCTCAAACAACATGCCGACCGCGATGCAGCCATCGATGCCACCACTTATAGCACCGCCTGCAAAGAGTTGCTCCACATCACCAACGACCTCAACTTCTCCGAAGAGTTGGGAAACGCCCGCAGCTACGTAACCTATGCTTATGCTCTCAAGCACAATCTCATGGACGATCGTGATGCGATGAACAACTATTCCCGTTCCGTCACCTACCCGCCCGGCTACTTCGACGTGCTCCGACAGTTCAAGTATATCAATTCTCCCGAACGATGCTACTCGAACGTCGGTCTGCGTGACGTCAATGCAAAAGAATATCTGGGCACCGATAAAGGCTACTACTTCGACGTCATTGCCGCTGCCTTAGCCTATGCGCAAATAACCAAATTCCAACCGCTCGACAGTGCCCAACTGGCAGCCGTGCCCGAAGCCTACCGCGCCTACATGCAGAAAGAGAGCGACAAAGTGGTAGCAACCATCGAAGCTAATAAAGCCAAGGGAGGCTACGAAGTAAAAGAGATTAGCCCCGACGTAGACGGCAAAGATGTACTGCCCCAAATCATTGCCCAATACCTGGGCAAACCCATCATGATAGACATTTGGGCAACTTGGTGCGGACCGTGCCTCACTGCCAACAAAGCATTGGCACCCGTCAAGGAAGAACTGAAAGATAGGGGCATTGTGTATGTCTTCATCACCGGCGAAACCTCGCCCAAAGAGACGTGGAACGCAATGATTCCCGACCTGCACGGTGTACACTACTACCTCACAGACAAACAGTGGAACGGTATACTGAGCACATACCAGTCGAATGGAGTCCCCACCTATTTCTACGTCGACAAGACCGGAAAGATCGTTGATAAGCAAGTAGGCTACGGAGGGGTAGGGTCTATGAAGAATCGACTATTGGAGATCAGCAAATAACCCTTTTCGGCAGCAAAACTAACGGTATAGCATTTTCAAAACAGATAACATATTAAGCAAGATTCATTATGGAAGTAAAAATTCTCAATGGTGCCCCCACCATTATCAAAGTAAGCGGAAGACTCGATACCGTCAATGCAGAGCAATTCGGTAAAGAGATAGCTCCGGTAATGGAA
Organism: Prevotellaceae bacterium; assembly: GCA_031262085.1. Taxonomy (GTDB): domain Bacteria; phylum Bacteroidota; class Bacteroidia; order Bacteroidales; family Bacteroidaceae; genus Bacteroides. The sequence continues at coordinate 26,503 of JAISIN010000056.1, read as the reverse complement.
AATATGAAAAATGTCGTGCTCGACTGTTACGGATTGGACTACATCGCCAGCTCGGGCTTGCGACAGTTGCTCAATCTGCAAAAAGCTGCCAATGCTCAAAAAGGCAAGCTGGTGTTTCGAGGTGTGAGCGAAGAGATTAAAAAGATTTTCAGCTTGACCGGTTTTCTTACATTGTTTACTCTGGAAGATTAATCCCGAAGATGAAACAGTTACAGCGTTTGCTTTCCCTAACGCTGCTTGCTCTGCTCGTTGCCGCATGCGGCGGCGGGCAGAAGCAGCAGGAGGGTACCCCTATCGGCAATCTTGCCGAACAATATGCCGGCAAGCGAATAGGCGTACTTCTCGGATCGGCACAAGAGGACTTCGGACGAAAGTATTTCACGAAGTCGACTATCGAAACGTTCGACATCGCACCCACTGCCCTTGCCGCTCTGCAAGCGAACAAGATCGATGCTGCGTTGGTCAACACCGATGCCTCACGATTGGCGCTCGAGAGCAACAACCGCCTCTATGTGATACAGAGCGACATCACCTCGACCGGATTGGGATTCGCCTTCAAAAAAGGAAATGACAAACTGCGTAACCGGTTCAACCAATTCCTGAACGAAATGAAGGAGGCGGGGCAACTGGATACCTTGTACGCCCGGTGGGAACAGCACTTCGATACCGCCGTCATGCCCGACGAAAGCGACGGAGACGCCGGAACGATCAACTTCGGTACCACCGGCATGGACAACCCCTTCTCTACCATACGCAACAACAAGTTGGTGGGATATGATGTCGACCTCGCTTACCGCTTCGCACAACGCTTCGGATATCGGCTGAAGGTGAACCGGATGGACTTTGGCGGACTGATACCGGGCATCGTTTCGGGTAAGCTCGACATGATAGGCAACAGCATCCAGATCAACGAAGCACGCGCGCAAAACGTCGACTTCTCAGAACCCTACTTCTCGCAATCGTGCGACCTGATAGGCGTGCGAAGCAACAACCAACCATCCGGCACCGACGGGAAGTACCGCTCTGCCGCAGACTTGGCAAACATACGCTTCGGCATCATGACCGGATCGGTCTACGACGCCTTGATACGACAACATTTCCCCCATGCCAAACGTGTTTACTTTGAACGGGCTGCCGATGTGACGATGGCGCTCATGGCAGGTAAGTGCGACGCGATGATGATGGAGCATAGCTTGGCTGTGCTGATGGAAAAGGAGAATCCCGCAGTCAAAATACTGATAGACGGATTCGAAAAACAAGATATGGCGTTCGCTTTCAACTCCAAGAATACCGCGCTTGAGCAGAAGTTCTCAGACTTCATTCGCGAATTAAAGGCATCGGGCGAAATGAAAACACTGCTCAGTGGATGGGAGAACCACTTCGACACCATGTCTATACCCAAACTCACCGGCGACGGTAGCGGAGGCACGCTCCGCTTCGGCTGCTCGCTCGAAGGCGCGCCCGCATCTGCCATCCGCCACGGCGAACCGGTAGGTACCAACGTCGACATCGTCTATCGCTTTGCCAACAAGTATAACATGAAAGTGCAGCTTACGCCGCTCCCCTTTACCGCCATGCTGGCATCGGTGGAGACAGGCAAGTGCGACATCATCGGCGACAACATCAGCGTCTCTGAGGAACGGAAGAAACGGATGCTCTTCAGCGAGCCTTATGCCGCCGACCCTATCGACATCCTTGTGCTCAAAGAGAAGATGGCAGATGCCGCTCCCGCCGCTTTCGACGGCATCGCCGGGCTGTCCACCAAAGAGCGTCTCGACCTACTCAAAGACAAACGCATCGGCATGGTGACAGGCGACGAAGCCGAAGCGTTCTTCAAAACGAACTATCCCGATGCCGACTACTCTTTCTTCAATACCGTGACCGACTTGGCAGTGGCACTGAACAACAACAAAGTCGATGCCGGCGTAGCATGGGAAACCGTAACCCCCGGCTTGCTAAAAATCAACCCCAACCTCGCCCTCTATGCCGACGGGGTGTACAAGGTGGATTATAGCTTCTGCTTCAACAAGAAAGATGCCGCCCTCTGCGATTCGGTGAGCGCTACCATACGACGGCTGCGCGCCTCGGGCGAACTCGAAAAGATACAGTCGGACTGGACAGAACGTTGGGAAACGATGCCGCTGCCCCGCTTGACGGGCGACGGATCGGGGGGAACGATTGTCGTAGGAGCCACCATGACCGATGTGCCCTGCTCGTTCATTAAGGAGGGACAACCGGCAGGAATGGATGTCGACATCATCTATCGCTATGCCTCGGCACACAACCTCAAGGTGGAGTTTCGCAAGTTCGACTTTGGCGGCATGTTGCAAGCGCTTTCTACCGGAAGAGCCGATATGCTGTGCGGAGAGATAGCGGTAACCTCCGAACGACAGAAACAATATCTCTTCAGCGACAGCTATCAACATGCCGGAACCACGGTGCTCGTGACGCGGGCGTTTATGCAGTCGGAAGAATCGGCTGTCGCTACCGTGCATGTCGACGAGGAACCCGGCTGGTGGGAAAGCCTGAAGAAGAGCTTCGATAGCAACCTCATTCAGGAGAAACGATACATGCTGATTGTCGATGGCTTGTGGGTGACGCTCATCATTTCCGTACTCTCGGCGCTGCTGGGTACGCTGTTCGGGGCAGGCATCTGCTTCCTGCGCATGAATCGCCGTCCGTTGCTCAACGGCATAGCCCGAGGATATATCACCCTTGTGCGCGGCACCCCTATATTGGTGCTGCTCATGATCATGTACTACGTGATATTTGCCAAGGTCAACATCAACGCCATTCCGGTAGCTATCTTTGCCTTTGCGATGAACTTTGCCGCCTACGTGTCGGAGATGTTCCGCACCGCTATCGAGAGCATCCCCGGCGGACAAACCGAGGCAGGTATTGCCATGGGATTCACCAAGGTGAAAACATTCCTGTACATCATCCTGCCGCAGGCAGTACGCCGTGTGCTGCCGGTCTACAAGGGTGAGTTTATCTCATTGGTGAAGACCACCTCCATTGTGGGCTACATCGCCGTAGAAGATTTAACCAAAGCCAGCGACATCATTCGCAGCCGGACCTTCGACGCCTTCTTCCCGCTGATACTGGTGGCAATTATTTACTTCTTCATTGCTTGGGCGTTTACCCTGCTACTCGACCAACTCGACGCAGGCACCGACCCTAAGCGCAAACTCTCTAAAAAGAAGAAATCATGATACAGGTAAAACATCTTACTAAACAATTTGGCGATCTGCACGTGCTGCGCGATGTCAATGCCGAGATACAAAAAGGAGAAGTGATCTCCATCATCGGTCCGTCGGGCACGGGCAAGAGCACCTTCCTGCGTTGCATCAACCTGCTCGACCCACCCACCAGCGGACACATATACATCGACGGCGAAGACATCTTGGCGCCCAAAACCAACGTGCCGCTGCTGCGCCGCAAGATGGGCATGGTGTTTCAGAACTTCAATCTCTTCGAACATCTCACGGTGCTGGAGAATCTCACCATCGGTCCGGTGAAGTTGCTGAACCACGATCAGGCAAAAGCCGCAGAGCGCGGGCGCGAACTGCTCAAGATGGTGGGATTGTCGGAGAAAGAGAACGCTTTCCCTGCCGAACTGTCGGGCGGACAGAAGCAGCGCGTGGCGATTGCCCGCTGCCTGTCGATGGATCCGGAAATCATTTTGTTCGACGAACCTACCTCTGCCCTCGACCCGACCATGGTGAGCGAGGTGCTCGGAGTAATACGCCGCCTCACCAAAGAGGGCATGACGATGGCCATCGTAACCCACGAGATGAAGTTTGCCCGCGACGTATCTACCCGCATCTTCTTCATGGACGAGGGCATCATCTACGAAGAGGGTACGCCCGATGAGATATTCAACCATGCCAAGCGCGAGAAGACACGGGCGTTCATCAACCGCATACGCAGCTTTCATTTCCACATTGCCTTTGCCGGATACGACCTCTATACACTCAATGCACAGGTACAGACGTTCTGCGAGAAACACATCTTCAGTCAGCAGCGCACCGACAACGTGCTACACCTCATTGAGGAGTGTCTGCAACTGGCGTTTTTCACCGCCTCCGAAGAGAACGCCGTGATGGCGCAACGCAATCAAGCCGTGGTCGATGCCGAAGGTATAGACCTCGAACTCGACTACTCGGAAAGTAACGATACGGTGGAGATCATCTTTAGCAGTAAAAGCTCACTGGGTAGTATCACCGGAGGCGACGATGCCGACCTGATCAGCCTTGCCATCATCCGCGGACTCACCACCTCGATGGAAGAAACCATAGAAGACGGGCGGGTGAAGCTGACGCTGAAGATGAAATAAGTATGTAACCTCATTCCTACATCACCTCCGTAGGGGTCTTTCCGAAGTGCTCCTTAAACACCTTGCTGAAGTAGGCAGGGGTGTTGAATCCACACATCTCGCTTACTTCCGTCACGTTGTACTTCTTCGACCGGAGCAGCTCCATGGCGTAGTTCAATCGTATCTCACGGATAAACTCTACCACCGACAGGTTGGTGAGGGCTTTGATCTTCTTGTAGAGTAACGACTGACTCAGGGCGAGAGCAGAGGCAAAGTCTTCCTTGCCGAAGGTTTCGTTGCTGATGTTGTCGCGCACGCAGGCAATGGCTTTCTTGATAAACTCGTCGTTGATGCGGTTGGTGACGATGGTGCGCGTATCGTCGCGTTGTGCTTCGATGGCTTTCTGAAGCACGGTGCGGCGGTTGCGGATGATGGAGGTGATGCGACTTGCCAGCAACGCCATGTCGAAAGGCTTCACCAGATAGTTGTCGGCGCCCAGTCCCAGTCCGTGCATCTGATTGGTCTTGTCGGAGAGGGCGGTGAGCAGGATCACCGGAATGTGCGACGTTTCGTAAGTCGACTTGATGAGGCGGCACAACTCGAACCCGTCCATGAGCGGCATAATGACGTCGGACACGACGAGGTCGGGCTGCAGCGATCCGATCATCTCCCATGCCTCTACGCCGTTGCCGGCGGTACTTACGCGGAAGTGTTCGCGCAGCGGATGCGCCATAAATTCGCGCAAAGCACGGTTGTCTTCAACGATGAGGATGTGCATGTCGCGTACATCTTCTACTATTTCGTTGTCGACGTTGTTGGTTTCGGGCGCATCGACCGCCTTGGTCTCGGGGATGAGGCGCAACGGCACGGTGATTTCGAAGGTGGTGCCTACGTTCAACTCGCTGGTTACGTCGATCTTCCCGCCGTGTATGGTGACATACTTCTTGGTCATCAGCAATCCGATGCCCGAACCTACGATCTGTGTGTTTACGGCGTTTTCGCTACGGTAGAACTCGCGGAATAGCTTGTGCTGCGCCGTCTTGCTGATGCCCATGCCGTGGTCTTTGACGCGTAGCATCCACGCTTCGGCTCCTCCGGCGAATGTCACTTCGATGCGGCTGCCTGCGGGTGAATATTTCACGGCATTTGAGAGCAGATTGTCTATCACCCGTTCTATCATGCGGGCATCGACCTGTGTCCAGTAGCTCTCGGGACTGAGGTCGGTAACAAGCTCTATATGACGTCCGGCAGCATATGATTCGTGCACGCTGATGCGTCGGCTGATGAGATCGGTCAGGTTGATGTTGGCAAAGAGCGGCTGCTCGCGCCCGATGTCGAGTTTCTCAAAGTCGAGCAACTGGGTAGCGGTATCGGTGAGTTGTGTGGTCTGTTCGGATGCCATGTCGAGGCACTTGGCACCCCAAGCAGAGAGTTGAGCCTCTTTATGCAGTTCTTCGATGGGCGCCTTGATAAGCATGAGCGAGGTGCGTATATCGTGTGCCATGCGGGTGAAGAAGCGTATCTTCTCGTCGGTATAGCGGCGATGCAGTCGTTGTACATAGATGCGCACCGCGAGTGTAAACAATCCGAGGATGAGAAGCGTGATGAGCAGTCGGAACCACGTCGTTTGCCAGAAAGGTGGGGTAATCCGGATGCTTAGTTGTCGCTGCGACAGTATGGTGCCGTCGTATAGGCGGATGAGCAAATTGTAGCGTCCCGGTTTCAGGTTGGTGTAAGTGATGAATCGGTTGGTGCTGTATGCGCTCCACTCCTTGTCTTGCCCTTCGAGCTTCCATGAGAAGGTGGCAGCGCGGCTGGTGTTCCCCAGCGGGAAGACCGACAGGATGAAGGAGTTTTGCCGGTAGTCTAAAGTCAGCGTCGTGAGGCTGTCGATGGGGGTGTTGAGTTTGAATGACGGTATGTCGCGAATGGAGCGTCCGGAGACGATGATGTTGGAAAGATAGATGCGTCCCGACGAGCGGATAGCATCGAGCTTGTCGGAATCGAACACCACTACACCACGGTTGGTGCCGAATACCAATCGTCCGTCGTTCAGCCTGCAAGCGGCATTGATGCCGAACGACACGTCGGTCAGCAGCGGCTGACCGGTGAATGTCCGTATTCGTTTGTCGTGCAGGTTGAGGCGGCACAACCCGTTGTCGGTGCCTATCCACAGGGTGCTGTCGGTCAGCAGCAGGCTTTTGGTATAGTTGCTGGGAAGTCCCAGATTGGTGGTGAAGTGTTGAAAGGCGGCTTGTCCGGAGGTACCCATGTCGAGCGCCAATACTCCGTCGCCCGAGGTACATATCCACATGGTGCGTCCTCTGACGGCTATATCGTGTATCGTATGATTGGCCAACAGCATATCTAATTTGCCTGTCTCCTTGTCCATGAGCAACAACCCGTAGGCGCATCCCATCAATATTTGTCCGGGTTCCAGCTCGGCAAAGCAGTAGACGGGTTGGGTGTCATACGACCGGAGTTTTCCGCTATCGGGGTTATAGCAATATACATTGCCTTTGACGCCACCCATCCATACGTCGCCGCTGCTGTCGGTATAGGTGGCAAAGATAAATCCGCCGTTGCCGAAGAGGTCGCCGTCGCTTTTGTCATAGTGACGCAGTTCGCGTCCCGTCTTTTCGTCGAGCACATAAAGCCCCGCTCCATAACTGCCTGCGTAGATGTGTCCGCGTTTGTCGAGGGTCAGCGACAGAAATATCAGTTGGCGTCCGGTGTACAGATGCATCCATTTGCGGGTGTGGGCATCAAACCGGCTGATGCCGTCGTTGGTGGCTATCCAGAGGTTGTTGTAGCTGTCGACAAGGACGTTGTTCACCTGATTGTTGCGCAACGACTGCGGATTGTTGATGCCATGCACCAGATGCTTGACGGTGGGTTGTGCTATCTCGGTATATTGCACGCCGCCGCTGTTGGTAGCTGTCCACACCCGGTGACGGTCGTCGGTGAGCAGGGCATACACGCCATTGCCGCGTAGGGATGAGGGGTTGTCGAGGTCTTCGATCAGCACCTGTTTTACATGCTGTGCCTCGCCGTCGAGTATCCAGATACCTCCGCCGTCTATGCCTACCCAAATAGAGGTGGTGTCGGGCAGCATGATGTCGCGAACGATCATGTTGGGAAAATTGGGTACGGCGGCTTTGCTAAGCTGTTGCTCTATCAAGTTGTACTGCCACAAGCCGGCGTCGTAGGTGCCTATCCAGATACGCTGGTTGCGGGTGTCGTAATGGGTAGCCGATATAGAGTAGGGCAATGACTCTCGCAGTTTTTCCAAGCTCTGCTGTCGGATGTTGATGCGGTAGGTGGCAGACGAGAAAAATGCCAGTAAGTTGTCATCATCTATGGTGGCTATAAAGGAGGGGTCGGCAGGCCAGTCGAAGGCTCGCATCACGGTGTTGCCTGTCCAGATAAAGATACCCGAACTGGTACTTATCCATACTTTATTTTCGGAGTCGATCAGCAGATTGGTTACCCAACCGTCGTTACCCAGCGTGGAAGAGAGGATAAACCAAAGCTCAAACCGATTCTGAATCTGGTTGAAGCGGAATACTTGTCCGTTTTGGGTGGCAGCTATCAGCAAGGTGCCGCGATATGCCAACTTCACTTGCATGACATCGGTGGTAGCAAACGGGAGGGGGTAGGTGCGGGCATCGTCGGTAGCTATGCGCAGAATGCCTGTACGCGATGCTGCCCAAATGAAGCCTTCGTCGTCGCGCACCATGGAGGTGATCTCGCGCATCGAGATCCCAAACTGCTCATTAATGCTACTGAATGCAAATTCTTGTGACACAGCTTTATTGGGTAGCAGTAGATACAAGCAGACAGCCAGTAATCGTATAATGTTTTTCATTCTTTTTACTATTGTGTTTCGGTGATACATGAGAATTATTAGATTCATGCGGGGCAAAGGTATGAAAAAAAATGTTTGCTTCATGGTTCTAAGTGAATTCTTTGCAATCGCACGACCGGATAACAGTCGGCGCAGACACTATTGATCGCAATTATAGCATCTGACGCCGACCCCCCAAAAGTCACACTCAACTCCGTATTCGGACTGCGTGTCCACGGGCAGAACGGTAGGAGCATCGTGATGGCTCATCATAACATTGAAAATACATAGGACTGGATAGCAGACAGACGCTTTTCTGCATACTTGGATATTTGGGTAGAATTGGAAAGCTTTAAGGAGGATGTATTATTAGCACGCGGGCAAAGATATTACAAAGTTAGGTAACAAAAAAAAAAAAACGCTAATAAATGTGAACGACATAATGTTTAATATAGAAGGCATAAATCATTGATATATCGCTAAGGATAGCCACATTAGATTTGATGCGGTGATCCTGATTGTATTGAAAGTTTTCGATAGAATTTCTGTTCGGCGTTCTGAACCGTTTCCGGATGGAATATCCGGATCAAGTCTTGCAAGAATCGGTCGGGATGAAAGGGTACCTCTTCGTAGAAGGGTACTATGCCCGTGTTGCATCCGTAAATGTTGCATTCGCGAAAGGCACGGAAGCCGCGATAGCCGGCAAACTCCGACGCCAGCTCGGAGTAGGTCTTGTCGGTAGGTTGGTTGTAGCGTATCAGCCAGAAGTCGGCATCGCGACCGCGTTCGTAGATGCGCTCGAACGTATAGGGCAGGGAGCCGGTGTGCGTGTCGTCGGCAAAGATGTAGTGTGCGCCGGCATCGGCATAAAGGCGGGCAACGGTACTTTGTCCGCCGGGGGTGTACCACGTGCTGCCGGTGATGAGGTCGCACATCACCGACGGGCGATGCGAGGTGGCGGCAACCTGCATCTTCATGGCATTGTAGTGTTGCTCTACCACGTCAAACAGGCTGTCGGCTTGCGCCGCCCGCCCGTAGAGGCGTCCGTAGAAGCGCATCCACTCGGCGCGTCCCAGCGGGCTGCTCTCCATGTAGTCGGCGCACTCTATCAGGGGGATAGCCAGCTTCTCTACCCGTCCGTAACCGCCGCTGTTCTCGAAGGGCGATAGCAGAATGGCATCGGGATGCAGAGAGATGACACGTTCGATGTCGGGATTCATGCTGTCTCCGCAGTCGGCTATGGCTCCGCCTCGGACGGCAGTATGAATCTCCGGCATACGAATGTATTTCAGGTCGCACACACCGGCAACGGCAGCTTGTGCATCCAAATCTTTCAACAGGCTCAGGTGCACGGACGAGTAGACAAGGGAGCGGCGGACGGGCGTGCGCACTACGGTGCCCTCGGGCAGATGCGCCGTGGGGGGCAGGCTGTCGGCGGCGGGTATCAAGATATAGGTGTGCAACAGCTTGGTGGTGTCCCACGGATTGCGCAGCTCTGCCAACGTATAGCCCGGGCGGTCGATGAGACGCAGGTAGTCGGCATAATGAAGTTGCAGGGTGTCGCCGCCCGATGCGGTATGTTGCCCCCCCCTGCCGCCTCCGGAGCAGGAGGCAAGGGGCAGGAGGAACAGGGATAGAAGCAGGGACAGGCTATTACATATACCTGCCGGATGAAGTCGATTCATTGAAACACAACTTTTGTGGTGTAGATGCCGGTTTCGACTTTCCGTTTGAAGGTGCCGTCGGAGGCGTAGATATAGAGATCATCTTTCGAGCCATATATGAAGTTGCCGATGTAGACATCGCCCGATTGAGGCTCTACCTCGATAAAGTTAGGCGTAGCGATGTCGGTCAGTTGCTCCTTCGGGAGGAAGTCGGTGGTGGTTTCGGTTTTGATATTGTAGACGGAGATGTGTTCCAACGTTTTCCCGTACTCAAAGTAGTAATAGTAGATGAGGTCGCCGTGCATGGCCATCTTGCTGGCTTCGAATAGTTCCGTCACGATGTCCGTGGCGGGGTCGATGCGTTGGAGGGTGTGCGGCGGCGGGGTGCCGTCGGAGTGTCCTTGCGAGATGAAGTAGACGTTGCCGTCGCTGCCGGTGAGACACGTATCGTAGGGGTTGAGTACGACATCCAGGTATTTGGGTTGGTCGAACGAAGCGACGCTCACCACGGCGACCTGCTTTCCGCTGCCGTCAAACATATAGTCGTTCATGTTGATGTAGAGTTTGCCTGCTGCCGAGGTCAATGCCGCCGGAAATCCGTTGAGCGCGAGTTTGCCGGTGATGTCGAGCGACAGGGTATCCAAACGATTTACAGAACCGTCGTTCGATGTAAAGAATACTTTGCCGTCGGTGGCTGTCAGGTAGTTGGGGTTGACCGGCTGCCCGGCGTCGTTTGTCAGGGAGATGCTCTTGAGGAGCTTGAAGTCGCGCTTGTCCACGATCACCAACTTGGCAGAGCCGTTGCAGGTGATGTACACCTTCGATCCGTACACAATGAGGTCTTGTGCTACGTCGCCCAGATTCTCGCCATTGGCTTCTGCATAGAGGTCGGCACTTACCGTGTTGCTTTCCGGTTCGTACCATTGTACGGATGCATCGTTCTTTCCCCAGTTACCGGTGTTCAGAATGTAGCAGCCCGGAACGGTTTCTACCGGCTCGACAATCGGCGGCTCGGGTTCGTTGCTCTCTTTTTCGCAAGAAGAGAATGTGGCGATCAGGCACATTACCGTCAATGCCATGATGACATTTTTGTAGAAATTTGTTTCCATTTTTAATTTTCAATTTATAGTTTGTAATTAATGCTTATCTTGTAGTTCCTTCCTGCCATGGGGTAGAAACGTATAATCTCATAATTCTTGCCTCCCAGATTGAGCGCATCGAACTGTATGCGTAGCGACTGTTTTTTCCACCTGAAGGTGTGCGATAGTGATACGCCGTGGTCGGTATAGGGTGCAATGCGATTCTCGGGCAGATTCTGCGCGAGGGTGTAGCGTGCCGAGGCATACATCAGGTTGTAGGTGATGTTGACGTAAGGGTTCTCCAGCGTCAGGCTGCCCGAACCGGAGTGGCGGGGGGTGTATACCATCTGGTTGTGCCACGTCTTGCTGTCGGGGTCGGTGGTATCGACGGCGCGCATGAAGCTGTAAGCGCCGTTGAGGTAGAGGTGGCACTTCGATGCGAACTGCCATTCGGCAGTGAGGTTGGCGTCGATGCCGAGTGTCTCCACCTCGCCCACATTCATCATCTGCCAGACAAACATGGTGGGTACTGCCACGATTTTATCTTTCACCTTATTATAATAGCCGTCTACCGAAAGAGTGAGCAGGTCGATTGGCATCAGCGTCGAGGCATTCCACGTGGCGCCGACATTGAACTGTCGGGTGGTCTCCGGGCGCAGGTTGCGGCTGCCCGACGAGAGAAAGTAGAGGTCGTTGAACGTAGGGGTGCGAAAGATGTCTTGATAGGAAGCGCGCAGGCGTATACCTTCACGGGGTAGCGCCAGCCACGACAGGCTGACGGCAGGCGACAGCCGTCGCCGGTCGGGAGCTGCCGTGCCTGTACGCACGCGCTCGGTGATATAGGTGTTGAGCAGCGAGGCAGTGGCAGTGAAGCGTTGCAGGCGGTAGTGCCCGGCAAGCACGGTGAGGGAGGTGAAGCGTCGCGGAAACTGGCAGTTGGGAAAGGTGTTCGAGAGCGTGTTGTAAGCAAAGTCTTGTGCCAGCGAAAAAGAGAGATACCTGATCGGTGCTCCCCACAACACTCCCGAAAGGTAGCCCTCCTGCTGGCGGAAGCGGTTGTCGGTGATACCCGACGATTGGTTGTTGTAGTCGCGATTCCACGTATAGTTGTATTTGCCGGCAGCTTTCAGCTTCCAGCGAGCGGAGAAGCGGTTTTCGTAACTCAGTTGGGCGAAGTAGTTACGGTCGTAGAGGCGTTCGGCTGCGTAGGGATTGTCGTAAATGACACCACCGGGCAGTCCGCGCCCCGAATCGAAGAGATAGAATTTGGCTTTCAGATCTTGCCGGTCGTTCAGGGCAGCAAACAGGTTCAGCTCGGCGCGCCACGTGTCGATGTCGCTGTTATTGCGGCGGGCATTTATCAGTTTGTTACCATTCCGCATCTTGAAGGGATAATTGCCGTCGGCACGCAGGTAGTCGGCGTATGCCGCGAGGCTGACGCGCCGGCTCAGTTGTCGTGCCAGCATGAGCGAAGGATTGACGTAACCGAACGAACCCGCCCTCAGATTGGCAGTCAGGCTGAACGGATGCTTGTCGAATGTCGGTTGTATGGTTTCGATGTTGAGCACACCGGCAGCGGCAAACATGCGTGCTGTGCGGTAGATGTTGTCGTTCTGTCCGATGGTGAGGGTGAGAGCCGATACATTGTCGAGCGAGAAGCGGGAGATGTCGACCTGTCCCGACTGGCAGTCGCTTACGGCAACGTCGTCGTAGCTCACGGCGGTGTGCTGTGCTCCGAGACTGCGCACAGAGACCGTCTTCAGTCCGCCGATGCCGCCATAGTCTTTCACGCTCACACCGGCAAAGTGCCGCACTGCATCAGCCACGGCAACTATGCCCAGCCGCTCCAGCTCTGTGCGCTGCATCTGTTGCAGGGGCGAGGTGGCGGTGAGGGCAGGCATGACACGCGGCGCCCGCACCGATACTTCGGGCAGATGGTGCATCTTGCCGGCAAGGGTATCGTTCGGTTGTTGGGCATATATCCCGATGCTGATGCTGCACAATAGCAGGAGAAGAACTCCTTTTTCTATCTTACAAGTCATACTAAAAAGAGATCATAACTCTGTTCGTTGCTCGTGCCCTTTCCTCGAAGGCAGTTGCTTGGATAGGTTTTGCAGGTCTTCTGACTTACTCCGCCCGACATCCGCCTTCCCACCGTTCGTCGATTACGGCAGTGGCACAGGGTATATGGATACGGGCATGATGTTGGAGTTCACAGCAGCGGGACTGTTCGGGAGTTTCACCCGATTCCCTTTTCAGGAATATACATTGAATAATGTACATCCAACAAAACCGGGGGCAAAGGTAATTGAAAAGTTTGATATACACAAGAAAGGCCGCCCCTTTGAAGGAGCAGCCCTATTCTCATCAGTTCTTTATGTCCCAGCCGATGTTGTGTTTTCAGTCTTTAAACCCTATTTTGGCGTGACTTCCGTCACAGAAGGGTTTGTTCTTTGAGGCGCCGCAACGACATAGATGCGGGTTTTCTGCCATTTGGGTCGTACCGTCGGCAAGCGTCAGCTCTACTTTGCCTTCTACCAGCAGCGGGGCATTGGGAACGACCTTAATTCTCCATACAGAGTCATTGTTCATGTTCATAATTACGCAATTTTAAATGTTTGTACTCACCGTCTGCTTGTACAGCATTCGGACAGAGATGTTATTCTAACAGCAGAAACGGGAAAAAGTTCAAATCTTAGTAACAAACGGTGATTTTATTAGCGCCGACAGAGACTATCATTGAAAAACCGTTATCTTTGCCGTCAAAATAGAATCATAATGGCAGAACAAAACTCCATCATCGTAAAAGGCGCACGCGTCAACAATCTGAAGAATATAGATGTAGAGATACCCCGTGACAAACTGATCGTGATTACCGGCTTGTCGGGTTCGGGCAAATCGTCGCTGGCATTCGATACCTTGTATGCCGAAGGGCAGCGTCGGTATGTAGAAAGCCTGAGCAGCTACGCCCGCCAGTTCTTGGGGCGCATGAGCAAGCCGGAATGCGATTATATAAAAGGTATACCCCCTGCTATTGCTATCGAGCAAAAGGTGAGTAGTCGCAATCCGCGCTCTACGGTGGGTACCTCTACCGAGATATACGAGTATCTGCGTCTGCTCTATGCCCGCATCGGACGTACCTTTAGCCCCATAAGCGGCGAAGAGGTGAAAAAGCACTCGGTCGAAGATGTGGTGAACTGCATGCTGGGCTATCCTGCGGGTACCCGTTATGCCCTGCTTACTGCCCTGATTTTGCCCGAAGGGCGCACTTTGTCTCAACAACTCGACATCGATCGCAAGCAAGGCTTCACCCGTCTGGAGGTGAATGGCGAGGTGGTACGTATCGACGACTACCAACCCCGCACGGGCGACGAGATCTACCTGTTGGTCGACCGTTTGACCGTATCCGGCGATAAGGATGCCGTGAGCCGCCTGTCCGATTCTGCCGAGACTGCCATGTACGAGGGGAACGGGCAGTGCCTGCTCCGCTTCTATCTTGCCGACGGCGCCACGCGGTTGCATCATTTCAGCAATCAGTTCGAAGCCGACGGCATCACGTTCGAAGAACCCAACGACCGGATGTTCTCTTTCAACTCACCCGTAGGTGCTTGTCCGCAGTGCGAAGGATTCGGTAAGGTAATAGGCATCGACGAGCATCTCGTTGTGCCCAACCGCGCTCTGTCTGTCTACGACGGCGCCGTGGTGTGCTGGCGCGGTGATAAAATGGGCGAATGGCGCGAACAGTTGATACATGGCGCCGAGGCCGCCGGATTTCCCATCTTTACGCCTTACTACGAACTTACCGATGAACAACGGCGCATGTTGTGGGAGGGTACTCCTTACTTTGAAGGCATCAACCGGTTCTTCCGGATGCTCGAAGAAAATGTATACAAAATACAGTATCGTGTCATGCTGGCGCGCTATCGCGGTAAAACGCTCTGTCCGCGCTGTCACGGCACCCGTCTGAAGCCCGAAGCGGGATACGTGCGGGTGGGCGGACGGAGTATCTCGCAGTTGGTCGATCTTCCGATTACCGAACTGCAACGCTTCTTCGATGCGCTCGAACTCGACAAACACGATGCCGATGTTGCTGCCCGCATCCTGACCGAGATAAACAACCGCATTCGTTTCTTGATAGATGTGGGATTGGGATACCTCACCCTCAACCGGCAGAGCAACTCTCTATCGGGGGGAGAAAGTCAGCGCATCAACCTCGCCACCTCATTGGGAAGCAGCTTGGTGGGGTCGCTCTATATACTCGATGAACCCAGCATCGGACTGCACTGTCGCGATACCGAACGCCTTATTGATGTGTTGCGACAGTTGCAGCAATTGGGAAATACCGTGATCGTGGTAGAGCACGACGAAGAGATTATCCGCGCTGCCGACTATATCATTGACATCGGTCCCAATGCCGGACGGCTGGGAGGAGAGATCGTCTATCAAGGCGATATGCACGATTTGAAGCCCGGCAGCCATAGCTATACCGTGCGCTATCTGCTGGGCGAGGAGACCATATCCGTACCTGCCCGACACCGCCGATGGAACAACTATATCGAGCTGAGAGGCGCTCGCGAAAACAACCTCAAAGGCATCGACGTGCGCTTTCCGCTGAACGTAATGACCGTAGTAACGGGCGTGAGCGGTTCGGGTAAAAGCACGTTGGTAAGCAACATCTTCTTCCGGGCGCTGAAACGTGAGCTGGACGAATGCAACGAACGTCCGGGAGAGTTTATTTCTATTGGCGGAAGTCTGCGCGACCTCCGTAACGTGGAGTTCGTCGACCAAAACCCCATCGGAAAGTCGACCCGCTCGAATCCCGCAACCTATATCAAAGCTTACGAGGAGATACGGAAGCTGTGGGCAGAGCAGCCGCTTGCCCGGCAGATGGGTTATACCGCCGGATACTTCTCGTTCAACAGCGAGGGCGGACGGTGCGAAGAGTGTAAGGGCGAAGGTACCGTGACCGTAGAGATGCAATTCATGGCAGATTTGGTGCTGGAGTGTGAATCGTGTCACGGTAAACGCTTCAAAGCCGACACGCTGGAGGTGAAGTTTCACGACGTCAACATCTACGATGTTCTCAACATGACGGTCAATCAGGCGGTGGAGTTCTTCACGCTGCATAAACAGAAGAAGATTGTCAGGAAGCTTACCCCACTGCAAGACGTGGGATTGGGATACATCAAGTTGGGACAAACTTCGTCGACCCTCTCGGGCGGTGAGAATCAGCGGGTGAAGCTGGCGTATTACCTCAGTCAGGAGAATGCCGATCCTACCCTGTTTATCTTCGATGAACCTACCACGGGACTGCATTTTCACGACATACGCAAGTTGCTCGAGGCTTTCGATGCCCTGATTGCACGCGGACACTCTATTGTGATTATTGAGCACAACCTCGATGTGATAAAGTGTGCCGATTATGTGATCGACCTCGGTCCCGAAGGCGGCGACCGCGGCGGATATCTCGTAGCGGCAGGTACTCCCGAAGAGGTGGCGCAATGCGCCGACAGTTACACCGGACAGTTTTTGCGACAGAAGTTTTGAAGCGAACGGTATATACATATCTGCTCTTATGTTTGTCGTTCCCGCTTTTCCTCTTCAAGGTGCAGGCAGCCACTCTTCAAGACGACGACGGGCAATCGCCGCTCAACGTCGATTCGATCATGCAGAAGGTGAGGTTTTATGCCCCGCTCTACGAAAGCATTATCGACAGCTATAAAGCCGAACTGTATATCAAAGGTACCGTCAATCTGCAGCGACACAATCAGATACTGAAATTTATGCCCACCATGTTCCGCACCAAGAAGTCGGTGCGCGAATATGTGATGGAGACTTACAGCGACCTGAACTTCACCGCTCCCGATATTTACAATCAGAAGGTGAAAGCTGCCATCGGCACCTCCTCCAAGCTGTGGGAGCTGGACGGCACACTGCCCGAATATTTTCACATCAATGTCTATTCGCCTGTATTGCTCAACGACCGGCTGATGTCGCCCCTTGCTTCCAATGCTCCCAAGTATTACACCTATCGGCTCGACAGTGTGCTGGGCGACGAACACAATCGGCAGTATTGCATCTCTTTTGAACCCCGCAATGAGAACTATCAATTGGTATCGGGCAGTCTGACGGTGAGCGGGAATGTATGGAGCATCCGCGAAATGTCGTTTGTCAGCCGTTCGGAGCTGTTCCGCCTGAAGAACCACATCACGATGGGGCATGTAGGCGCCGACGATGAGTTTCTGCCGGTGCACTATCTGCTCAATGCCAAACTCCGCTTTCTGGGTAATGTGGCGTATGCCGACTATCACGCTGTGATGCACTATAAATCTATCCGCGAGAAAGATCCCGTCAAGGTGAAGTGGCAATTTAGGAAGAGCAAATACGACCTCACCGATTCGTACACCATCCGTACCGACACCAACGCTTATCGGCGCGATACTGCCTATTTTCGTGATATGCGCCCGTTGCCGCTCACGATGCGCGAGCAGCAACTGTATCACAACTACTACAACGTGCGCGATACCCTGCTGAATCCGAGCAAGCATCAGAAGGGTGTAACAGAGTGGTGGGGGCAGTTGGGCGATGCCCTTATCAGTCGCAATACCCTCGATATGGCAAAAATGGGAAGCATTCGCTTCTCGCCGCTCATCAACCCCTTCCTGTTGAGTTACAGCCGGAGCAACGGCTTCTCTTATCGGCAAGACTTTCGCTATACCCTTCTGTTTGCAGGCGACCGCATGTTGCGTGTCCGTCCCCGGCTGGGATATAACTTCAGCCGACGTGAGCTGTACTGGTCGGTGAACAGCGATTTTTATTACTGGCCGAGCAAGCAGGCGTCGCTGCACCTCAATATAGGTAATGGTAACCGCATCTATAGCAGCGATGTGCTGAACGACCTGAAGAACTTGCCCGATACGGCACGCTTCGATTTCAGCCAGCTCCATCTCGATTACTTCCGCGACCTCTATCTCAAGTTGCGCCATTCGTGGGAGATCACCAACGGACTAACGTTCGATGTGGGTATCTCCATGCACCGTCGTACAGCGATCAACCCCGGGAAGTTGGTGCCGATACCTCCTCATGTGCCCGACCCCGACAGTCCGATACTTGTTTTACCCGACGACAGCCGGAATCAATTGCCTGCGCCCGCTCCGAATCCTGACCCCACCCCGGGCTTGCAGAACAAGATACGCACCACTTATGTCAGCTTTGCTCCCCGTGTGCGGTTGTCGTGGATGCCCGGTCAGTATTATTATATGGAGGGCGCCCGCAAGGTAAACCTGCATTCGCGTTATCCGGGTATTTCGGTCGACTGGGAGCGAGGTCTCAAGGGGATACTGGGCAGCAAAGGCAAGTATGAACGGATAGAGGTCGATGCGCAATATACCATTCCGATGGGACAACTGCGCGACCTGTATCTGCGTTTGGGGTGGGGCGCGTTTACCAATCAGGAGGAGATGTACTTTGTCGACTTTGCCAACTTCACCCGCTCCAATCTGCCGGTGGGGTGGAACGATGAAATAGGCGGGGTGTTTCAGTTGCTGCGGCGGCAGTGGTTTAACTCTTCGCGTAAGTATGTACGGGGGCATCTGATGTTCGATTCACCGTTCCTGCTCATTAGTCGGCTACCGTTTATGAATAAGGTGACCCGCTTCGTCTTGAGCGAACGTCTGTACCTGAATGCGTTGGTCATGCCGATGCTCGAACCCTATATCGAGGTGGGTTACGGTATCGGCACCAACATCTTCGATTTCGGCGTGTTTGCCGGCTTTGCGAATAACAAGTTCAGTGAAATAGGGTGTACGTTTACGTTCGAGCTGTTCAACCGATAGCGGTTATCCAATCTCCTTCTCTTCTTCTTTGATCCTGATTCGTATCGGTTCGCCGCTCAACAACGTGACGCGGGTATCTCTTTTGTCGACGTGTATGCCGATGGTTCGTCCGCGAAAGTGCACCTTGAAGGCGTAGCTGCTCCATCGGTTGGGAATGACGGGGTCGAAGCAGAGCATGTTGTTGCGCACCTGCATACCGGCAAATCCGCGTACGATGGCGAGGCGGCTTCCTGCCATGCTGGTGATGTGCAGTCCTTCGCGGGTTTCGTTGTTGTAGTCGTCGAGGTCGAGGCGGGTAGCGTGCAGGAAGAGACGGTAGGCTTTCTCGACATAACCGATGCGTGCAGCCAGGATGGCATGAATATGTGGCGACAGCGACGATTCGTGTACCGTCATCGGCTCGTAGAAGTCGAAGTTGCGGCGCACCGTCTCTGCATTGAAATCGGTCGGGTTGAGATAAAGTCCTAACAGCACATCGCTCTGCTTGATATAGCAGGAGCGTAGTATGCGGTCCCACGACCAGTGTTGGTTGATGGGGCGTTCGTGTGGCGGTATGGCGTCGACGGTTTGCAATTCCTTATCTAAATAGCCGTCGTTTTGCACAAAGATGCCCCGTTTATGGTCGACGGGCAGATACATGCGGTCGATGATATCGCGCCAGCGTGTTGCCTCTCGTTGTAGTTGGAGGTTGGTGACGCGGCGGATGCGCGCATAGTCGTCGGGATACTGTTCGGCAACGAGTTCGATGTAGTGCAGGGTGGTTTTGAGGCATTTCACGCACGAATAGTTGGTGTACCAGTTATTGTCGACATTGTTTTCGTACTCGTCGGGACCGGTCACTCCCAGAATGACATATTTTTGTTTGGGCTGTGAGAACGATACCCGCTGACCCCAGAAGCGGCTCACGGCAATCATCACCTCCAAGCCGTAGCGTGCAATGTATGCGTTGCTTCCGGTGAGCAGGGCATGTTGCACGATGGCATGGATCATGATGCTGTTGCGATGTATCTCTTCGAAGGTGATTTCCCATTCGTTGTGGCACTCTTCGCCGTTGTAGGTCACCTGCGGATAGAGGGCAGCGCCCTCTTTGAAACCCAGCTTGCGTGCGTTTTCGATGGCTTGCGGTAGTTGACGATAGCGGTACATCAGCAGGTTCTCGGCAATGGGGTAGGGGGTAGCCTCCAGAAAGAAGGGCACGCAGCACAGTTCGGTGTTCCAATAGGTGTTGCCGCCATACTTCTCGCCGGTAAATCCTTTGGGGGCGATGTTGAGGCGGGCGTCGTCGCCGCGGTAGGTCTGGCAGAGCTGAAAGATGTTATATCGGATGCCTTGTTGTGCGGCAGGGTCGCCTTCTATCTGCACGTCCATCTCGTTCCAAAGGAGTTGCCATGCCTGTTGCTGCTCGTGTTTGAGCACGTCGACACCTATACTCTTTATCTGTACTGCCTCCTCAACGGCATGGTCGAGTAGCTTGTTGCGTTCGTGTTGCATCGACGATGCAATCACGATGTACTTTATTAACTTCACCGTATCGCCCGGCTTCACGTCGGTACCGATGCTGAACCCTACCTGCCTCTCTTTTTCAATGCGTATGGGATGGGCGTTGCATGGAGCGCCGTTTTTGAGGAAGCTGTAGGTCATGGCATAGCACACCTGCGCATCGTCGAGGCGGGTTTGTGTCCACAGGTAGGCGCAGTCGTTTCCGATGCCCGAGCGCAAAATGTTCCACACCTTTTCGCCCGTGGGGTCTTCTTTGCAGACGGCATGGATTTCTATCAACGGCAGGAGGGAGAGCCTTCCGGTATAGTCGATCGACTTGACGCTGTATTCAATGACGCACAGGTCGGGTCGGGCGATATGGTCGACATGCGTCACGTCGATGTATAGCCGGTGTCCGTGCGGCGAGGTGACCTCCATCTCCCGTCGGGTAAGTCCGGCTTTCATGTCTAATCGGCGGTTGAAGCTGTTCACACTCCACAGTGCCGGGTCGAGTTCCTCGTCGATGAGGCGCAGGCGGATGCTGCGCCAGTCGGCAGCTATGGGCACGCGGGTGCCGAAGAGCGGGTATCCGTTCTTCCACCACCCCACGCGTGTTTTATCCATAAATGCCATGCCTGCCACGAACGAGGCGCGGTACGAATCGCTGCTGTAAGGCTCTTCAAAGTTTCCCCGCTCTCCGAAATGACCGTTACCCAAGCTGAAGATGCTCTCCGACATCCGCAGGTTGTCGGCTTGAAACCCTTCTTCAAGGATGTTCCACTCGTCGATCTTCAAATACTGCTTCATGGTGTTTAACTCTTTTCTTTAATGAACGATACGCAGGCTGCTCCGATGATGAGCATCACTCCGGCAATGACCAGCATGTCTACCTCGGGTGGTAGCGAACCTTGCGGAGTGAGCTGTGCGAGAATGGTTCCGCCCAGCGCTGCTGCTACAATCTGCGGAATGCAGATGGTGCCGTTGAACAGCCCCAGATAGGTTCCCATGTGACTGCCCGACAGCGCGTTGGTGAGTATTGTGAAAGGTAGTGCCAGCATAGCTGCCCATGCGCAACCTATCAGCAGGAAGGAGACGAACAGCAGATATTGGTTGGTGATGAACATCGTCGAGATGAAGCCGATGCCTCCCAGCACCAGACTGAGTGAGTAGATGAACTTGCGATTCTTGAACCAAGGAATGCAAGCTGCCCACACCACTGACCCGATGGCTTGAACGGCAAAGAGCACACCTACCCAGTCGCCGGCATTTTGATACTGTATGCTCTTGGTGTCGAGCACTACTTTGGTTACGCCGTTCACGACGCTCTCTACCGTAGGGGCGTCGAAGGCGTGAGCTGCTACGCTGCCGTTGGTATAGGTCCACATAAACATGAAGGCAAACCAGCAGAAAAACTGCACCAATCCCACCGTCCAGAACGCCTTGGGAGCCTTGACAAGCAGTCGCAGCATGTTGGTGTGTTCATGTTCTTCGGCTTCGGTGATGCCGTGGTATTCGGCATATTCGGCAGGTGGCATCTCCTTGACCTTGGCAACGGTATAAATCACGCAAAGTATCAGAATGGCAGCGCCTATATAGAAAGAGTAGATGACCGACGGCGGAATCACCCCTTCGGGCGCCGTGTTGGTAATGCCTATCCATGCAAAGACAAAAGGGAAGAGGTATCCCACCAAGCTGCCTGCGTTGCACAGGAAGCTCTGAATGGAGTAGGCAAGCCCCTTCTGCTTCTCATTGACCATGTCGCCTACCATCATCTTGAAGGGCTGCATCGCCATGTTGATGGAGGTATCAAGAAACATCAGCGACACCAATCCGAATATCATGGCGGTGCTCACTGCCATGCCGAAGCTGCCGGCGTTGGGTAGCAGGCACATCACCAGCACTGCCACCAGCGAGCCTATAAACAGATAGGGAATGCGTCGTCCGAAGCGCGTCCAAGTACGG
Organism: Prevotellaceae bacterium; assembly: GCA_031262085.1. GTDB lineage: Bacteria > Bacteroidota > Bacteroidia > Bacteroidales > Bacteroidaceae > Bacteroides. The sequence continues at coordinate 4,322 of JAISIN010000056.1, read as the reverse complement.
TCGCTGGCTGCCCCTACGATCGGCTGTACAATAATGCCTGCCAGCGGCGGCAATATCCAGAAGTAACTCAGGTTGTGCGGGTCGGCGCCCAGCGTAGAGAAGATACGACTGATGTTGGCGCTCTGCAGCGCATACGCTATCTGCACGCCGAAGAAGCCGAAACTGATGTTCCAAAGCTTCCAAAAACTTAAATCGGGCTTTACTTTCATGAAAATTATAAATTATGAATTAAACATTAAAACGCTGTCACTCATTTCGTCGTTCCCCTCACTACCAGATTCGTCCGTACAATCTTGTTGCTGTGTCGGGCATCGTTTTTGCCTTTTAATCGGTTGTTGAGGATGCTAAATGCGCTCTGTCCCACCTCCTCGCCGTGCTGTTCTACGGTGGTGAGTTTGGGGTCGGTGTTTTGAGCAATGGCTCCGTCGGTAAATCCGCAGATAGACACCTCTTCGGGTACTTGTATCCCCATCAGCTTACAGGCATGGAGTATGCCTGCGGCAGTTTCGTCGTTGATGGCAAAGAATCCGTCGGGGCGGTTGGGTTGTTCGAGTATGTCGGGGGTGATGGCGATGGCACGTTCGCGGGTGTCGCAGAATAGAATCATGCTGTCGTCTACGTGCATACGATATTTCTTCATGGCATCCAGATAGCCGTTGCGCCGGTTCTTGGTAATTTCCAGATGGGGCGCCGCTCCGTAGAACAGGATGCGTCGACAACCGGTCTGCAACATATACTCTACGGCGGCAAACGAGCCGGCATAGTCGTCTACCACCACGCGTTCGGTTTTCAACTCGGTGCAGATGCGGTCGTAAAACACAATGGGGATGTTGTTGTTTAGCAACTCGCGGTAGTGGTCGTATTGCGACGTCTCCTTGGCAAGCGAGGCAATGACGCCGCATACGCGTGCCGACAAGAAGGTCTGTACTATCTTTACCTCCCGCTCGTAGGATTCGTCGCTCTGCGCCACCAATATGTTGTATCCCGCGCGGGATGCGGCTGTCTCAATGCCGCTCAGTACGCACGAAAAGAAGTGGTGTACCAGTTGCGGCACAATCACGCCGATGGTATTCGAGGTGCTGGAGCGCAGGTTGATGGCAAATGTGTTGGGCTTGTAGTTGTGTTCGCGGGCATAGTCGTGAATCTGCTTCCGCATCTCTTTGCTGATGTCGGGACTGTCTTTCAATGCCCGCGACACGGTGCTGGGAGCTACGTTCAGGGCACGGGCTATATCTTTGATGGTAATAGGGGCATTTGTCATGATTCAACTTTTGTTTTAATCCATTCTAATAGAGTACCCATCCGGTTGCTCCGGCTATCAGAATCATCAGGATGGGGTTTATCTTGAAGTATCGGGTGGCAACGAAGGTAGTCACAAACAGCACGCAACTGATGATGAACGCCCGCAAGTCGGCATCGGGCGAGCTGAAGTTGGCTGTGGTCATCAGCGTCAGTGCCGCCGCCGCCAGCAAGCCTACAATGGCGGGGCGCAACCCGCTGAAGATCGCTTCTACGATCGGATGTTTGCGGTATTTCAACAGCAACTTACTGATGCTAAGCATCAAGATGAACGAGGGCAATACCACTGCCAACGTGGCAACTGCCGACCCCCATGCACTCCCCGTAGCCATATAGCCTACGTAGGTGGCTGCGTTGATGCCGATCGGACCGGGCGTCATCTGGCTCACCGCTACAATGTCGGTAAACTCTTGCGGGCTAATCCAGCCGTAGCGGGTAACGACTTCACCCTGTATCAGCGACAGCATCGCATATCCGCCGCCGAATCCGAAGAGACCTATTTTAAAGAAGGTGTAGAAGAGTTGTATGAATAGCATCATCTTTCCGGTGTTGGTTTGAGTGTTGGTTTGAGTTTGTGAAATAGAAATCCGCCTGCTCCTGCCAATATAATTATCCATACGGGCGAAAAGCCAAGCAGCCAGATAAGCAGCGCCGCGACGACGGGTATCCACAACGTGTAGCGGTTGAGCTTGGCAGACTTTCCCAAACTGAACACCGGTGCGGCTATCAATGCCACCACTGCCGGACGGATACCTTTGAATATACGCTCTACCACGTTGTTCTCCTTAAACTGTTGGAAAAACAGCGCAATAGCCAGAATGATAAGGAAAGAGGGAAGAATGGTGCCCAGCGCCGTGACTATACTGCCGCGCAAGCCTCGCAATTTGTAGCCGATAAAGATGGCTATGTTCACCGCAAAGACACCCGGCAGTGATTGGGCTACTGCCAGCAAGTCGACAAACTCTTCGCGCGAAATCCAGGCACGCCGTTTCACTACTTCTGATTCTATCAGCGGAATCATAGCGTAGCCGCCACCGATGGTGAATGTTCCAATTTTGAAGAACAGGGTAAAACCCTCTATATATCTCATAGAAAAACTTTAAGGAACTAGCAGAACTTTAGTCTTTACTTCTGTCCGGCAAAGTTACACTATTTTCGGTAAACAGATATTTTTATGGGTGGTTTTTCATTGAGATTGATAAAATGAGGAAACCGGTGAAGCTGTAAAACGTGCGCATCCGCACTTGTGAATGTGGCGAATCTGCTGCCATTTTGAGGTGTGGGTTGTAGAGGTTGGGAAGGGAGGAAGAGGGCGAAAAATGGGGGCGGTTCCGGACGCCGGAATGTAGTATCTCTTAGTAAGAGAGCACACAATCATTTTGCTTAGTGGGTGCAAATGTAGTGCAATAATTGGTATCTGCAAAATAATATCAACGTTTTTTTAATAAAAAAGCCTCAATCATATTAATATGGTGGATTATATGCGTGCATATCTGTTTTACAATTTAGGAATATTGAACGAGATTTAAAATTCTGTTTATTGTATCGTATTTCGTTATCAGTTGTTATAATTATCTGTTTAATCTTGTGTGCTCTCTTACTAAGAGATACTACTTCGGGAAGGCTTGGAAATCTCACAAAATGTGTATGCAACTAATTGATAGTAAGGATAGTATCCCAATATCAAAGCTCCATAACTATGTCCTGCTCTCTCGGCTCCCTTGTTTCCTGTATCACCTCGCTCACCCCTTCTGTTTCCGACAGCGTCGAACGGCTTTTGGCACAATCCCGAGCTTTTTTAGCGCTCTACCAATGGCTCATTACCGGTGGTTGCGACCACCCATCGGGTAGTCGGACAGAGTGGATTCAACGCCTCGCCAAAATGTTTCGAGTTCTTTACAAGAAGGAGTCGGTCACGACCGATTTCTCCGAGCGTAGTCGGCTACTTTCAGCCATGTATCTGTTGACGGGAGAAACCGAGCTGGCTTACGAGCAGGCGTACATCGACCGTTGCCACACCCTTAGTGAGCGATTATTTGCCGATTACGAACAATTACTTTCCGACCATAGAGACAGTGACCGGAACGACCCATTTCCGGAAGCCCTGTTTTGTCGCAATATCACCGATTACTACTATCCGGAAGCTGCCGTTGGCGACGAATGGTTTGACCGGTATCAAGCTATTTTGGGTAGATGGGCATCTCAATTGGCCTCTTCCGCTGCCGGTTGGCAAGATGTGGATGACAACGTAGCGCTCACCCGCATGGAAGTGATGAATCGGAACTCTTACATGTTCCGCGACAGGCAGTATGATGTGCAGATTGCACAGGTTTACCGGTACTATATGCCCCGTCTTCTCCATCCCGAACAGTTGCAACGACATTCCATGTACATGCTGGGCGCTTGTTATGACGTAGTGATGCAAGGTAATGCCTATCCTATCGACCGGCATGGGGCAGCACAGCTTGCCGAAGAGTTGGAGCGTCGCATGCAGCTTCTTATTTAAACGCTTGCTATTTTAGCACATTTTCGGTAGATATAATTGGCAGGTAGGAATAAAATACCGTTCTTTGCAGCAAACCAAAGAATAGTCTCATAATGGAAGCTCACAGAATACTGCCGATAGGTATACAAGACTTTGAGAAGTTGCGTACAGGAAACTGCCTGTACGTCGACAAAACATCTTATGTTGCCCGGTTAGCGATAGCCGAAAAGCCCTACTTTTTGAGTCGTCCCCGTCGCTTCGGAAAGAGCTTGTTCCTCTCTACGCTGAAATATTACTTTCAGGGACGAAAAGATCTTTTTGAAGGGTTAACTATTGCCGAGTTGGAAAAAGATTGGATCGAGTATCCGGTGTTTCATTTGGATATGAATGTGGGTAGAGTGACCGATATGACATCTTTTCTAAGTACTTTGAATACCAATCTTCGAGATTTGGAACAAGAATGGGGAAAGGATCCGGGTGACGAAACACCAGCTGCTCGTTTGGACGGTTTAATCAAGCGTGCACATAAGCAAACCGG
>JAISIN010000048.1 GCA_031262085.1 Prevotellaceae bacterium | reverse complement strand
TATTCGAATATCAACCGCACCTCGCGCGGGGTGTAGCTGTGACGGTTCTTGGCATAACCCGCTTCGGCGAGGCGGGTGGTGAGCTGACTGTTGTGCGCTATCCAGCGGCGCAGTAACTGGGTGGCGCTTGCGGGGGAGAGGTGGGGGTTGTACAGACGGGCAAGTTCGTCTTTGGTGTAGGTGCGCACAGGGACGCGGGCATCGGGGTCTGAAGGGTTGAAGGGGGGCATTGATTTCATACTGTTATAATTATATTTTTGCGGGATTATGGTGTACAAAAATAGTAAAAAATAGTTTTATATCAAAGGGTTTTCTGAAATTTTTTCCTGTTATTTTGATGAAAATTATCTCCCTTTGATGTGAGGCAAAACTCCCTTTCATCTGATGCAGATCTCCCTTTGATGTGAGGCAAAACTCCCTTTCATCTGATGCAGATCTCCCTTTGAAGTGGGGCAAAACTCCCTTTCATCTGATGCAGATCTCCCTTTGAAGTGAGCCGGATTTCCCTTTGGGTGAGGCAGATTGATTGACATGCAGCAAGGGTATTTATCCCCTTGTCACCGTCATAAAGCATGTTAGGGAGAGTGAAAAGGCGGGTAAGGCGGGTAAGTGTTTTCAAACTTTATAAAACTATATATGTATATGTGTATATAAGCACTATAGTATCATATTCTTCTCGCGCGAAAATATATAGTTTATAAAACACTTACTCGCCTTACTCGCCTTACTCGCCTTTTCACTCCCAAGACACTCTTCCTACCGCCACGTTGCACCGGACACATATCAAGATGAAAGGGAGATCTGCATCACATCAAAGGGAGATCTGCATCAGATGAAAGGGAGTTTTGCCTCACATCAAAGGGAGTTTTGCCTCACATCAAAGGGAGTTTTGCCTCACATGAAAGGGAGATAATCGGATATGGCACATTTTGTCAGCTCACCACCCGCCTCGCCGAAGCGGGTTATGCCAAGAACCGTCACAGCTGAAAATTTGATGCGGGTGCCCTGCTTTTTTCTTTGTATTTCTCTGTATTTCGAATAAATGCATTAACTTTGCCCCCCAAATTCAAAAAAGACCATTACACTATTTATACCATAATAGTACCGAATATAAATTAATAACAAATAAGGAAATGAAAGAAAATATTCATCCTAAGAATTATCGCCCCGTTGTATTCAAAGATATGTCCAACGGTGATGTGTTCTTGTCGCGCTCTACGGTTAACACCCGCGAGACGATAGAATTCGAGGGCGAGACTTACCCGCTGGTGAAGCTTGAAATCTCCAACACTTCGCATCCTTTCTATACAGGCAAGTCGAAGCTGGTAGATACCGCCGGTCGTGTAGACAAGTTCATGAGTCGTTACGGCGATCGCAAGAAGAAGCAATAACGTTTGCTTCTTTGGCACGCAGATGACGCAGATAAAGCGGATGACCGCGGATTTTCTTTCTAAATCCGCGGTCATCCGCTTTATCTGCGTCATCTGCGTGTCGGTTATGCAGCCTTTTACCGCAAAATCCGGCACACTTCGGTTGTACCGTCGGTGAGATAGACCCGCGCCAAATAGTATCCTGCGGGCAGCGCCGACAACCCTACCGACGAGCTGTTACTTCGTGTCATCACCACGGTGCCGTTGATGGAATAGATCTCGATGCGGCGAGCCTTTCCGTCGGGGATCACCAATTGGTCTATATCTCTATGATAATAGACCGACGGACGCGTATCGTTGGTAACGGTCTCTATCCCGGTCGGCGTAGGGAGGAAGTTGGTGAACAGTCGAAACTCGTGGGCAGGCACCGAAACAGACTGCGTGGCAGCCGTTACAAGGAACGGTTCATGGTTGTTGAACAACTCATACCAAGTACCGGTCGAAGAGAATGTTGTGTTGATGTTGGCAGCGGCGGTGGTGTAGTTGCCTGCTACGACCAGCGATCGGGCACCGTCGGCAGCGGTTGCACGCAGGGTACGTCCGGTTGTCCAGTTGCTCACTCCTACGTTCCAACTGAACGTGGCAGTAGCAGCAAACAGCTCCGGATAGGAGCGACGCAGTTCGAGCAGCTTGGCGTATGTATCGTAGAGCTTCTTCCGGTCGGCATTGTCGTAGTAGTCCCAATGCAGCGGTTTGGGGTCGGTGCGGTAGCCGCCGCCGTCGTCGTACTTCGTGCCGTCGCTGTTGTTGTTGATGGAGAAGTCGTAGCCCAGCTCGCCGAACTGCCAAATCATCTTCGGACCGGGCACGGTGAGGAAGAACGCGGCGTTGGTGGCAAGGCGTTTGGCGCGGGCGGCGAGATTGGTGTTGGTGCCTACTCCCGGACTGGCGCTGCCGCTGTTTCCGCTTTGTACGCCCGACACGCCCCACTTCCATGCCTTGAACCCTGTGCGCTCTTCGTCATGGCTCTCCATGTAGCCCACCAAGCTGCCGGCGGGCATGGAGGTACCGGTGTACAGTCCGCCGAAGTCACTGTCCGACGAGTATCCCATCGCTGTCTGGCAGTAAGCATTGTTCATGTTTCGCCACAGCAGGATGCCTGCTTCACCCAACTGTTTCTCTTCGCTTTGTGCAGCCAGATGTTCGAAGATGACATAAGCATCGGGCTGCCGTTTCCACACCTCCGACGACATGCGCTTGAGGATGGCGATGCGGGCGGCATCCGGACCGTTCGCCCAGTCGTTCACGCCATACGGGGTGTTGGAGAATCCTTTGGTGAAATCGTAGCGGAAGCCGTCGATGCGGAACTGAGACATCCAGTAGCCCGCTACGCTGTCGACCAGCGCCTGTGTGTATTTGCTCTCGTGGTTGAAGTCGTATCCCCACGAAAGGCTCGGGTTCTTGATGTTCGATTCTTGGTTGTACCACGGATTGTCTGCCGAGGGCTTGCCGTCGGCATCTCTGTACAGCAGATAGAACGGTGACTGCCCAAAGCTATGATTGAGCACAAGGTCGATGATGACCGCCATGCCCTGTCGGTGGCACTCGTCGACAAAGGCTTTCAGTGCCTCTTTCGGTCCGTAGTACTTGTCGACGGCGAAGTAGAACGAGGGGTTGTAGCCCCAGCTGCTGTTGCCCTCAAACTCATTGACGGGCATCAGCTCTACGGCGTTTACACCCAGCGTCTTGAGATAGTCGATCTTTGCGCGGGCAGCGTCGAAGGTATGTTCGGCGGTGAAGTCGCGCACCAGCATCTCGTAGATGATGAGTTGTTGCGAGTGGGGACGTTGGAAGTCATTCACCTGCCAGTGGTAGGGCGTCTGCCCCGTTTGCAACACGGCAACGATGCCTTCGGCTTTGTCGGTGGGGTAAGGTTTCAGGTTGGGATAGGTAGTGGCGTCGATATAGGGGTCGTTCCACGGGTCGAGCACCTTGTCGGCATACGGATCGGCTACGTAGATCGCGCCGTCTACCAAGTACTGAAAAGCATACTCTTTGCCTTTGGTTAGTCCGGTGAGTGTCATCCAGAAACAGTCGCCGTCTTGACTGAGCTGATAGTCGGCGCGCGGCATCCAGTCGTTGAAGTCGCCTACCACATAGACATACTTCTTTCCCGGTGCTTGTAAAACTAATGTTGCTTCGGTGTCGCCGCGGTAGTTGATGCCCGGACGAACACCGGCGGGCATGGATGCTTGTGGGGAGGTGCCGTTGAGCACGTTCACCGTGCGGCTGTCCGAGAGGGTGGAGCTACCGACGGTTGCCTCTACCTTTATTATATAGCTGCCGGTAGTGGTGAAGGTGTATGACTTAGAGATAGAAGTGGCGTTGGATGCCGTGGCAATCTTCGTGTCGCCGACATAGAGGTTGAGCGTGGCTGCCACCGAGGCGGTCGCCTCGATGGTGACGGCGCTGTTCAGTGTCAGAATGTTTTGGTCGGGCTGGTCGAGGCGCACCGTCGGGTCGGCGGTGTAGAGGGGGAGGAAGATGTCTTTGCCTCCCGTATCTTTGCCCTCCTTGCTGCCGTCGGCATTGCGGAATACGAAAGCCAGCTGTTTCACTGTCTCGCCCGCGGCAACGCCATAGTACTGACGGACGGTGGGGGTGAGCTTAAGCTCCCACTTGTTGTTGCCCAGCGAGGTGAGCTTATATTTGGATGTGTTTGTCAGCCAAGTAGGCGCGTACTTCCAGTCCGAGCCATCCTTGCTCTTGTCGGTGATTACGCCGGTATGTGCATAGACTTCTCCGGCATAGCCTTTCAGACCGGCTGTACCCTGTGTAGCGTCGAAAATAATGGTGACCTCGTCGTTCTCGGTGGGAAACGCGGAGGTAGAGGTGACAATCTGCGCCTGCAAGGCGACTGTTGCAAGCAGGAACAATGTAATCAGGGAGTGTACTTTTCGCATAACGGCATCCATTTTAGTAGATTATGCGTCAAAAGTACACCCCCCCGATTGATTGTGCAAGCGTCAGATTGATAACTTGTAAGAGTAACCCGTGCAAACGGTTGCAGCCCTTACCCCTTGAATTTGTTGATACAGTCGATATATGCCTCCACCGATGCGGCGATGATGTCGGTATTGGCACCGAATCCGTAGTAGACGTGCTTGTCGTATTCTACCTGCATGTGCACTTTTCCCATGTCGTCGCTACCTTTGCTGATGGCTTGTATGGTGAACTCTTTGAGTTGCATCTGTCGGTCGATAATTTTCTTCAGTGCTTTGATGGCAGCATCTACCGGACCGTTTCCGCCGGCTGCGGCTTCGAACTTCTCTCCTGCAATGTTCAGTCCGAGGCTGGCTACGGAGCGCACACCTACTCCGCTGGTCACTTGCAGATATTCAAGCTTGATGCGGTGGTTTTTCGAGCGATCTACGCCTGCCAGTACCAGAATGTCGTCGTCGTTGACATCCTTCTTTTTGTCTGCCAAGGCGAGGAATGCTTCGTACAAGGCATCGAGGCTGCCGTTTTCGATCTTTACGCCCAGCAGTTCGAGGCGGTTCTTCAGCGCGGCGCGTCCGCTGCGGGCAGTCAGCACGATGGAGTTGTCGTCGATGCCTACGTCGCGTGGGTTCATGATTTCGTAAGTCTGCACGTTCTTGAGTACGCCATCCTGATGAATGCCCGACGAATGTGCAAAGGCATTGCGTCCCACCACCGCTTTGTTGGCTTGTACCGGCATGTTCATCAGGCTCGACACCAATCGGCTGGTGGGGTAGATTTTCTGCGTGTTGATGTTGGTCTCGATGCGAATGTCGTTGTGGCATTTGATAATCATGGCGACTTCTTCGAGTGCCGTGTTCCCGGCTCGTTCGCCGATGCCGTTGATGGTCACCTCCACCTGTCGGGCGCCGTTGAGTATGCCTGCCATGGTGTTGGCAGTCGCCATGCCCAAGTCGTTGTGGCAGTGTGTGGAGAGGATGGCTTTGTCGATGCCGTCGACGTGCTCCATCAGGTAGCTGATTTTGCGTCCGTACTCGTCGGGCAGGCAGTAACCGGTGGTATCGGGGATGTTGACTACCGTCGCTCCTGCTTTGATCACTGCCTCAACGACGCGTGCGAGGTACTCGTTGTCGGTTCGTCCGGCATCTTCGGCATAGAACTCCACCTCTTCCACGTAGCGGCGGGCATACTTCACGCAAGCTACGGCACGTTGCAGAATCTCCTCGCGGGTGGAGTTGAACTTGTAGCATATATGCGCATCGGAGGTGCCTATGCCGGTGTGAATACGCTTGTGCTTGGCGTATTGCAAGGCTTGCGCAGCTACGTCAATGTCTTTCTCTACCGCCCGTGTCAGGGCGCAAATAACCGGCCAGGTGACAGCCTTCGAAATCTCTATCACCGAATTGAAATCGCCCGGACTGGATACGGGAAATCCGGCTTCGATAACGTCTACTCCCAATGCCTCCAAGGCTTTGGCTACCTGAATCTTCTCCACGGTGTTCAACTGACAACCGGGAACCTGCTCACCATCGCGCAACGTGGTGTCGAAAATGAATAATCGATCGTTCATAAAACTTTGTAGTTATAATATAAAAAAGAAAGCCTCTCTCACCGCGAAGTGAGAGAGGCTTCTGTATGTTAATCTTGCATGATTCATGGCAGCTAAATCCTACGCATACAGCACTCACTTCCGTCGGGCAATTCCGATAGAATAAGTAGACCGAGTAGTAGGATGTTGCTCATGCTTTGCATCGTCGTTATTGTTGTTGTTTAAAAGATGGGGGCAAAGGTATGAATTATTCGGAAGCGAGCAAACGAGTTGGACGTTTTTTATGCTTCTTGTTTATCGCTGATAGGTTACACCTCCCACACCCGGCAGAGCTTGTTCGTAACCATATAGACTACATACGTGCGCATCTTGTAGTTGACAAATTGGCGGTTGATGTCGGCGGCGTAGCCTTTCACCTGCGCGATGTCCTCTTCGCGAGGGGCGGTGAAGGCTTCGACAACGGCTTCATCTTTCGCCTTGAAATACTTGAACTCCACTACGCGGCAGTCGTTGTGGAACGAAGTGCCGGGCAGACCCTTCATCACCAAGTCGGGACGACCGGAGGGGTAGTTGGATTCGATGGCAAAGGAGAAGTAGCGGTTGAGGTATCGGGAGTTGAGCCAGAAGAAGGCGTAGCGGATGAAGTTCTCGTTGATCTTGTCGAAGACTTGGGCGGGGAGTATGCGGATGTATTCCTCGAAAAAGTTCTCGACCAACGGTTCGAGTTGGCGGTTGGCGGCAAAAGCACGATAAATCGAAAGTTGACGGGAGGATGTTTCGTAATTTACATCGTAAATCTCATTGTAGTAGTCCATGTAGATGCTGCGCATGGTAAGGTTGGGCAACATCATGGCATTTTCATCCTTTATAGTGGTCATGCCCAGATAGAAAAGGGCGACGGGATAGAAATTAGAGTTTTTGAGCGTGGTACTGCCGAAGCGACTTTGCAGGTCGGCATCGGCATAGAGCAACTCTTCGTCGGCGACCAATAGGTTGAGCATCTCGTGGGCGTTCTCCATGGTGTCGGTCAGACGATGCATCCAACCGATGTCGGTGCGCAGGTTGTTGTCGATCAG
>JAISIN010000080.1 GCA_031262085.1 Prevotellaceae bacterium | reverse complement strand
TAAGGATTTCAACGGCTTCCTTTATCTCCGGTACCTCAAGCAGTTCGGCAGGGATCGTTTCGGTGTAGTCTTTGATCTCCGTGAGATAGCGCATCCAGAGCACTTTCATCTTCTTCTCGGTGAATGTGCGGGGGCTGAACTTGGGCAGTTCGACGAACACAAACACCAGCCCTTCGAGCTTACGTTCGGGAAATTCCGTATGGTGCAACTGATAAAGGTGGTAGTAAGTGGGCAGGTCAGGCTCAAACACTTGGTCAATCAGGTTGAGCGAATAGACCGGTTGCAAGAACTTGTACTGATGGCCGGAATCGATTTGCTGTGTGTAGGCTTTGGAGGCATTGAAGAGCACACGCTTTTTAAAGTCGGGTGTCCACACGATTTGCATCTCCACCAAAAACTGGCGTTTGCGTTTGTCGCGGCAACGCACATCCACAATGGTGTCTTTGCGCATCGGATGGTCGGGTACCAACTCGGGAGAGAGATACTCAATCTCTTCTATCTCTCCTCCTTCCTCCAGCGGCAACATGGCATTCAGAAAGCTGATCAGCAAGGCAGGATGCTCACCGAACACCTTCTTAAAGGTGAGGTCTGATTTGGGATCCATGTATTTCATAACGATTGTTTTTAGAAATTTGACGGGGCAAAGATAATGATTTTGGGGCAATTATCTTTTTGAGGGGTACAATAGTTGACTGTTGCTTCTCGCATTCACGCGAGGATAGAGGGTGCAAAGTGGTAGGTGACACTATCATTCTATGCGGATGATGATGAAGCTCATATAAGAAATTTCGCCGGAACTTTGTTGGCTGGCAGTGACTGTGTGGGGCATGTGATTCCCCGTTCGGAGCCGTAACTGCTCCACTATTCACCACCGTTATTGCAGGTTCGTCAATAGCGTTATTGCAGGTTCGTCCTCATAGCGTTGCCTGATGGTTTGTCGGATGAGGTATATTCGCGACCTGAAGGGTATCGCTCCTTTGGCTTGCTTGATGAGGAGGTTTTGGGCGGTGAAACGACTGCGAAAGTGGCATAAATAAACGATAATGGCGCTTAATGGGGTGTTATTTGTTGCAAGGGATAGGAAAAATAACACGGAATGTGTACTTTTGCAGCCCAATTCAACACATGATATACATAGACATGAGCACAAATATTATTTTCTTATTGCCGGTGATGTTGCCGGGATGTATCGTTGTTGTACTATTTATATACAACTACTTTCTCGAACAGCCACCTGTACCGAAGTTGACAGATGAAACCCCACGGGCGGGCGGATACAATCGCGCTGCCACTTTGCAACTTGTCGACCCGCAGACACGACAGTTCATTGAAATGATGACGTTGGTGATAGAACAACATCTCAACGACCCGCAACTTTCCGTGAAGCTATTGAGTAAAGAGATGAACATCGGCATACGCCAATTCTACCGGAGGATGGCAGTAGCCTCGCTATCGCCTGCCGATATGATTCGCGAGCAACGATTCAAGGTGGTAGAGCGGTTGCTCATTACCACCTCTTATACCATCGACGAAATTATGTTCCGAACGGGGTTTTCCAATCGAAGTACTTTCTATCGTCTTTTTTCCCAACGTTACGGCATGACGCCGACGCAATATCGCGAGCAGCAGCGGGCTAAGCAGGCGGCTCTATAATGCGTTTCACGTAAACGCCGTATCATCGTTCTCTTTCAGTCTTTCCGAGCTTGGGTCGTCGGCGGTTTGTGCATCGCCGCCGCCTATGGTTACCTCCATCGGAATCAGCTCATCGTGCAAGCGTTGTGCCTCCTGCTCGTCGCGTTGCTTGTCGAGTTTGGCGGTATAGCGGCTCACGCTGAGTATCATGCCGATATAGATACAGTTGATGACGGTTGATGTGCCTCCCCGGCTGATTAACGGTAGCGGTTGTCCGGTAATGGGCGCCAACCCTACGGCTACCGCCATGTTGAACAGGGCTTGCGAGACCATCAAGATGGCTATACCGAGAACGAGGAATGCCGGAAACGCGCGGTCGCACTTCTTGGCGATACGTCCCGCCCGTATCAATAGAATCAGGTAGAGCACCAAGATAATGGCTGCCGGCACCAATCCAAGCTCTTCGATGGTGATGGCATAAATAAAGTCGGTGTGTGAGGAAGCGAGAAAGTCGCGCTGGACGGAGTTACCCGGTCCTTTCCCCAGTAGACCGCTCGAGGCAACGGCTATGCGGGCGTAGACAGCTTGGCTATTCGTCTCGTCGATTTTAAACTCCTTGGGAGGCACATCCGTGTTGATAATAAAGTTCGTGATGCGCGATTCCCACGTGGTCGATCGTCCGATAGCCGATTTTTCGCCTTCATCCAGCGACAGTTGGTAGGTAACCAATCCCGCAAGGAGCAAAACGCCTGCCAGCACGGTATACCAAAGCAGTCGAGCAGCTACTCTGCCGATGATCATCATCAGAAAAATCGTTCCGAAGAGCAGAACAGCCGTCGAGAAGTTCTCGGGAAATATCAAACCGCAAATAGGAACAGCCACGAACATGCAGTATTTAAAAGCCTTGGGCGATGCGCCTTGTTCGTTTTGCCCTTTTGCCAAGATATAGGCAACGGCAATGACGGCTCCCATCTTGCCTAACTCGGAGGGTTGGAAGCCAATGCCGAACAGCTCATACCAGCGGTCGGCTGCATTTTTGGTTTGACCATAGAAAAAAACGAGAATGAGCATCACCATCGAGAAAGGTAACAGGAAGGTGGGTAATGCCTGAAACCATTTGTATGAAAGGTGGTCGGCTACTAACAGGAGCGCCACGCCTATCAGCAGGAAGGCGCTTTGTCTGATGATGAGGTGCCAATAATTGCCCGATGTGTAGGTCAACATCGAACCGGCACTGAACACTTCTACGACAGAGACTAAGCAGAACACCATGAAGATGATCCATATCACGCGGTCGCCTGCGAATGTCTTGCTGAGCCTCTCTTTCATTTGAAAAGCAAGGGGCTGTGGGTTGAGTTCGTTCATAATGCGTTTACATATTTTTTAAACTGATCTCCCCGGTCTTCGTAGTTCTTGAACAAGTCGAACGAAGCGCAGCAGGGGCTTAATAATACGGTTTCACCTTTCGTTGCCAGTCGGTAGGCAGCGTCGACCGCCTCTTTCATGCCGCTGTTGACTTCGGCGGTAGGCAACTTCATCGGATCGAAGAAGGCGTGCAGCTTGGTGTTGTCTACACCCAGAAAAACCAATGCGCTACACTTCTCGCGCACCAACTGTTCTATCTCGGTATAGTCGTTGCCTTTGTCGGTACCTCCCAGCATAAGCACGACCCGCGTCTTCATGCTGTGCAGTGCATACCAGCAGGAGTTGACGTTGGTGGCTTTGGAATCGTTGATAAACGTAACGCCGCGCACGGCTGCTACATACTCTAATCGGTGGGGCACCCCCTTGAAGTCGGACAACGCGCGGCGGATGTCTTCCTTCCTGATGCCCGTCAGGTTGGCAGAGATGCCGGCAGCCAGCGAGTTGTAGAGGTTGTGTGTGCCGCTTAGCGCCAGTTCTTCCTGCTCCATGTTGAACGCTATGGGAGGGGTGTTGATCACAATCTCGTTGTCGGCGGCGTAGGCAATGACGCCCTCTTCTTTGACGGCGGCAAAGGGGTAGGGGCGCGCCTGCAATCCGTGCTTCTCCAATTCGCGGCGGATGACGGGGTCGTCGTTCCAATAGATGAAGGCGTCGTCGGCTGTCTGGTTCTGCGTGATGCGGAACTTGGCATCGACATACTTCTGCATGTTGTGGTTGTAACGGTCCATGTGGTCGGGCGTGATGTTGAGCAACACGGCGATGTCGGCATGAAAGTCGTACATGTTGTCGAGCTGGAAGGAGCTGAGTTCGATCACGTAATAGTCGTGCTGCTCGGTAGCCACTTGCAGCGCCAAGCTATTGCCGATGTTGCCTGCCAGTCCCACGTTCAGTCCGGCGCTCTTGAAGATGTGATAGATCAGCGAGGTGGTGGTGGTCTTGCCGTTGGAGCCGGTGATGCAGATCATCTTGGCATCGGTGTATCGTCCGGCAAACTCGATCTCGGAGATGATGGGGGTGCCTTGCGCTTTCAGCTTCACGATCAGGGGAGCGTCGTTGCGTATCCCCGGACTTTTAATCACTTCGTCGGCGCACAGAATAAGCGCTTCGGTATGTTCGCCCTCTTCCCAAGGGATTCGGTAGTTGTCGAGCAGATCTTTGTATTTCTCCTTGATGGCAGCCGAATCCGAGACAAAGGTGTCGAAGCCCTTGACGGAGGCCAGTACGGCTGCACCGGCGCCGCTTTCGCCGGCGCCGAGGACGACGATTCGCTTGCGGTGAGTTACGTTATTCATTGATGTTGTGGCTTTTTATCTGATTTTAAGTGTAATAATGGTGATGGCTGCCAGCACGATCGTCACAATCCAGAAGCGGACGGTAATCTTGGCTTCGTGAATGAGGTGATCGGGCTTGGTGAACTTCACCGTGCAACCCGGCTCGACATCCGACAAAGGGAAGCGGAACTGGTCGTGTATGGGCGCCCGCTTGAAGAGGCGCTGTTTCACATGCCGCTTCTTGCCCAATTTGTAGTAACCGCGTTGCAGGATCACGGAGATGCTTTCGACCAGGAAAATGCCGCACAGGATAGGGATCAGCAGCTCTTTGTGGATGATGATGGCTACCACGGCGATGATGCCGCCGATGGTAAGGCTACCCGTATCGCCCATGAATACCTGCGCCGGAAAGGCGTTGTACCACAGGAAGCCGATGAGTGCTCCCACAAAGGCGCAGATAAAGATAACCAGCTCTTCGGCGCCGGGGATGTACATGATGTTGAGATAGCCGGCAAAGTTGATGTGGCTCGACATGTATGCCAGTATGCCCAGCGTCAGCCCGATGATGGCAGAGTTGCCTGCCGCCATGCCGTCCATGCCGTCGTTGAGGTTGGAGCCGTTGCTCACTGCCGTTACCACTAAGATGGTTACGAAGATAAAGAGTATCCAGCCTGCCGTTTGAGCATGCTTGCCCATGAATGCCACGATGTCGGCATAGTCGAGGTTGTTGCTCTTGACGAAGGGGATGGTGGTTTTGGTCGACTTGATGTTCTCTTCGTCGTGTACCACCCGCATCTCCTGTCCGGGCTTGCGCACTTCGATGTTTTCGCGAATCACGACCTGCGGACTGAGATAGAGCGTCACGCCGACAATCAGTCCCAATCCTACCTGCCCGATGATTTTAAACTTGCCGTGCAAGCCCTTCTTGTCGCGCTTGAATATCTTGATGTAGTCGTCGATAAACCCCAGCGAACCGAGCCAGACGGTGGTGATGATCATCAGAATCATGTAGATGTTGTGCAGCTTGCCCAGCAACAGACAAGGAATGAGGATGGCTACAATGATAATGATGCCACCCATGCTCGGTACTCCTTTTTTTTCCACCCCGAACGGGTCGATGGAGGGGTCGCGTTGCGTTTCGGTGATCTGTTTGCGCTTCAGCAGGTTGATGAACCGGTCGCCCCAGATGCTCGAGATGAGCAGGGAGAGGATAACAGCCATCAGCGCGCGAAACGAGGTGTAGGCGAACATACCCGCTCCGGGAAAGTCGAGCTGGTCGAGCCAGCGGAAAAGATAGTATAACATGCTCGGTCAGGTATTTGCAAAAAATATCTTATGAATCTCCTCTTTGTCGTCGAAGTGATGCTTCACGCCGCGCACCTCTTGATAATCTTCGTGTCCTTTTCCGGCAACGAGTATCACGTCGCCCGGCTGTGCCATCAGGCAGGCGGTGCGGATGGCTTCGCGACGGTCGGCTATGCTGATGGTTTTCTGCATCTCCTCGCGCGACAATCCTGCCAGCATGTCGTTGATGATGTCTTGCGGCTCTTCGAACCGCGGGTTGTCGGAGGTGATGATGAGGCGGTCGCTGGCGCGGACGGCCTCGCGTGCCATGAGCGGACGTTTGCTCTTGTCGCGGTTGCCGCCGGCACCCACCACGGTGATCACTTTGCCTTTTCCTTCGAGTACGCCATGTATGGCGCTGAGCACGTTGGTGAGCGCATCGGGGGTATGGGCATAGTCAACGATGGCAGTGAACCCTTGGGGAGAACGGATGGCATCGAATCTGCCGGCAACGGGATGCAGGGTGCTGATAGCTACCAGCACCTCTTCTTCGCCTCTGCCCAGCAGCACGGCAGCTCCAAACACTGCCAGCAGGTTGTAGGCGTTGAAGCGACCGATGAAGTTGACTGCCACTTCGCGGTTGTTGAAGTCGAGCAACATCCCCTCGAAGTGCGATTCGAGGATGCGCCCCTTGAAGTCGCTCAAACCGCGCAGCGAGTAGGTGGCGATGTGCGAACGGGTGTTCTGCGTCATGACCAATCCGTTCTTGTCGTCGAGGTTGGTCAGGCTGAAAGCCGATTTGGGCAGGTCGTCGAAGAATGTCTTCTTGGCTTTCAGGTAGTTTGCCATCGTTTGATGATAATCCAGATGGTCTTGCGTCAGGTTGGTAAAGATGCCGCCGGCAAAGCGCAGCCCACTGATGCGTTGCTGGTGGATGGCGTGCGAGCTGACCTCCATAAAGGCATATTGGCAACCGTTGTCTGCCATCTCGCCCAGCAACCGGTTCAGGGTGATGGGGTCGGGGGTGGTGTGCTCGGTGGGGAGGGGGCGGTCGTCGATGTAGTTGCATACGGTAGAGATGAGACCTACGCGATAGCCGAAGTAGCGGAACATCTTATATAATAGGGTAGCGACGGTGGTTTTGCCGTTGGTGCCGGTGACGCCGACTAATTTCAGGCGGGCAGTGGGGTCGCCGTAGTACAGGGTGGCTACTTTGCCGGTGGCAGCTTCGCTGTCGGGCACTACGATGCAAGCAACGTGTGCGGGCAGCGTCTGCGGTGCCTCTTCGCACACAATGGCGAGGGCGCCGCGTTCGATCGCGGCGGGGATATATGCATGTCCGTCGGTTTGCGTACCGCGCATGGCAAGAAAAAGGTATCCGTTCTCTACCCGACGCGAATCAATGGCGATACCGGTAATCTCTATATCGGTATCGCCGATGATGCGCGTCGGTCGGATGGTAGCGAGTAGTTCAATAAGTTTCATATCATTAAGTAAGATAATTATAGTCTTTCACTTTGCCGTATCATTACTGAAGCTCTACGGTGACGGTCTGTCCGTGTATGGCGCGTTTGCCTCCCGGCACCGACTGGCGTTTGACCTTTCCTTTGCCGGAGAGGTTTACCTTTAGTCCGCACTGTTCGAGGAAGTAAACGGCATCTTTAGCTCCCATGCCGATGACGTCGGGCACGATATCTCTGTCGACCGTTTCTTCTTCTCTGTCGGCAGAGGCCATCAGCGACTGTCTGTCGGGTACTTTCACTTCGTCCAGCACGAATAGAGCCTCCTGTTTGTTGCCGCTTTTCACGATGGGTGCGATACCGGCGTCGCTATCTGCGGCTTTGAGGCTGGAAGTGGTTACTAATGCATAGATGCGTTGGGCAATCTGTCCGAAGACGCTTCCTGCCATGGCTCCTCCCGACGGGTATCCGATGCGGGGATTCTGTATGGAGACGATACAGCAATACTTGGGGTCGTCTGCCGGGAAGTATCCGCAGAAGCTTACCAGATGTCCGCCGGTCTTCCCTTTGCTATTCCAGATCTGTGCCGTGCCGGTCTTGCCGGCTACCGGGAATTGCGGGTTGCCCGCCTGTTTTGCCAAGCCGTCGGTGACGACATATTGCAGCATGGCGCGTATCTGGTTCAGTGTCTTCGGCGAGCAGATCTGCTCGTTGATCACTTCGGTGGGATACTCCTTGACAACCTTTCCGTCTTTCATCACCTTTCTCACAAACATGGGGCGTACCATGCAGCCATTGTTGGCTATGGCGTTGTAGAAGGTGAGGATGTTGATGGGCGGCAGTTGCGTTTCGTAGCCGATGCTCATCCACGGCAGGCTGGTGGCAGAGAAGTATTCTCCTCTTTCTTTGCGCTCCTTCGGTCCGCGTATGTTGGGAGTGCCCTCGCCCGGTATTTGCAGGTGTAGCGGCTGGTCGAGGCTCATCCGTTTCAATCCGTCGACAAACTTTTGCGGGTTGTTGTGATAGTATTTGTGTATGAGGTAGGATACGCCGACGTTCGACGAGTATCCCAAGATCTTCATGACATTAATCTTGCCGTATCCGCCGCGGTTGGCGTTGTGGTCTTTCATGGTTCGTCCTTCGATTTCCATGACGCCGTTTCCGGTATCTACTTCGGTCTCCGGGCTAATCACTCCGTCTTCGATCGCCACCATGAGCGAGGCGGTTTTGAAGGTCGATCCGGGTTCGAGCATGTCGCTGATGGCATTGTTGCGCATCTCGTAGTAGTTGCCGTCTTTGCCTTTAGTCATGTTGACAATGGCTTTTATCTCTCCGGTTTTTACCTCCATCAAGATGATTACCCCCATGTCGGCATCGATCTCTTTGAGCTTGTCGACCAATGCTTTCTCGCAGAGGTCCTGCATGTCGACGTTGAGGGTGGTTACGATGTCGCACCCGTTCTCCGGTGGGGTGACGGGCTGGTTGATCCATTGATACTTCACTTTTTTGCGTTGTGCCACACCACTTTCGCCCTTCAGCAGGGAATCGAATGCCAGCTCGATGCCGTTTTTGGCTCCTTTTGACATGTCGGGGTACAGATCGCCCAAGGTGCGTGCTGCCAGCGAGCCGAAAGGCTTCTTGCGGCTGTTGAACTCTTCTTTTTTAAGACCGCCTTTATAAAGGTGCATTTTGAATATCGGCAATTTCTTGACCTCCAGATATTGGAGATACGAGATGCGTTTGGGGTAAATCAGATAGTCTTTACTTTTGGCTTTGAGTCCGGCCTTGAGGTGTGCCTTGAAGTGCGCCACGCTCTTGTCGGGGAATATCTTGTGCAGTCCCATGCTGATGGTGTCTATCTTGAGATTCAAAAGCGCCTCGTGTTTGGCGATCGTGTCGCGCTTGAAGATAGGGTCTTTCCATTTTTCGGATATTCTTGTTGTGTCTATTGTCCAACCTATTTCTTTTCTATTCCTTGTGTAGATTCCCGGGGTTGTGAAATCCACAGAGATGCGGTATTCGGGCGATGAGCTTGCCAATAGTCTGCCGTCGTCCGAGAGTATGTTTCCCCGATTGGGTTTATCGGGTATGCTATCGACAAATCGTTCCGCCACAACTAACCAATAGTTACGTTTGAAGAACATCGTATGCGCTGCCATTCCAATAATAAAGATACCGATAATGACCATTATAGATATGATAACGGAGTATCGGCGTAAGATTTTTTTCTTTTCTGCTGCCATTGTTGTAATGTAGTAAAAGTAAGGAGTAAGTAAAATGATTATTAGTCTATCACAATAAGAGGTTCGGTCGATGTCTGCAAGTTGCTTTTCCGTCTGGAAAGATATTCTTCGATGTACGACTGACGGGTTTTCTCCGTGAGCTTGGTTTCACTGTCGGACGCTTTATGCTTGATCTCTTCCAGCGTGCTCTTGAGCCGGTCGATATCGAGTCGTTTTTGATCGCAGTAATAGTCATTGCTTATGTAGATGATTGCCATTGTGAAAAGAATTAGCAATAACTTGATTTGTCGGCGGAAGAACTCGGTCGTGAGAATGTCTCCTCCGATGATGCTCTTCCACGAGGTGCGTTTCTTAGCGGTTTCTTTTTTGTTCATGGATACCTCCTGTTTTAACTGTTATTTTATAGGGGTTTCTTTTCCGCGATTCGCAGTTTGGCGCTGCGCGAGCGGGGATTACGTATTATTTCCGTTTCGTCGGGTACAATGACCCTGTTGTTGACTGCCCGGTATGGAGTGGTCAGGTTGCCGTAGAAATCTTTCTCGGCGTTTCCCTCCACGTTGCCGGTTTTTATCAGGTTCTTCACCATGCGGTCTTCGAGCGAGTGATAGGTAATCACGACCAATCGTCCGCCGGGTCGTAGTGCGTTGGTTGCTGCCAGCAACATTTCGCGCAGGGCGTTCATTTCATGATTCACTTCGATGCGCAGCGCTTGAAAGACCTTTGCCAGCTCCTTCTTTTCGCGTTCGCGACCGAAGAGAGGTTTCACAACCTCCAGCAGTTCGGCAATGGTGGTAATGGGTTGTCTGTGGCGTGCCTTGACGAGATCGTTTGCCAGCTTGCGTGCCTGTTTAAGTTCGCCGTACAAGTAGAACAGGTCTGCCAGTTGCTCTTCGTTGTAGTTGTTCACCACGTCGGCAGCGGTTGCGCCGGCTCGTTTGTTCATGCGCATGTCGAGCGCGCCGTCGAAGCGGAAGGAAAATCCCCGTTCGCTGTCGTCGAAGTGATGCGACGATACGCCCAAGTCTGCCAATATGCCGTCGACCTGTTCGATGTGGTAGTAGCGTAAAAAGTTGCGCAGGTATCGAAAATTGCTTCGCACAAAGATAAAGCGCGGGTCGTTGACGATATTTTGCTCGGCGTCTTCGTCCTGGTCGAATCCTAATAAGCGCCCGTTACCGTCCAGATGCGACAAGATCTCGCGCGAATGTCCGCCGCCGCCGAAGGTGGCGTCAACATAAATGCCATTCGGGCTGATATTCATGCCGTTAACAGCTTTCGTAAGTAACACTGGGATGTGATATGATTCGTTGTGTCGTACCATTTTTCTTTGCTTACTTTATCGTTTTTCTCCAAAAGAGGGTGTAAAGGTAGAGATTCTCTGATGATTTAAACAAGCAAAAAAGAGGCTATTTTTGAACCGGTTAATAACTTTTCCGGCAGCTCCCTTTCTGCTTACTTTTAGCGAAGTTGTAAGATAAGGCATTCGGTGCAGGTGCGAGGTTGCTTCGCCCTTGCGCCCAAATGCCTTTAAAAATACAAAAAAGCAGGTAGTTGAGGTATAGGTTAATCAGTAAAGTTCAGGTTATGAAGAAACATTTCGTTGAGGTTACAGGTTAATCGTCGAAGGTTACAGGTTAATGGCTAAGGTTGTAGGTTCATTGTCGAAGGTTAGGTGATCGGTAAGGCTATAGGTTTTACAAGAAAAGTTAGTTCTTTCGTAGTTAAGTGATGACCGGGTCACTCTTGCATATTATCTATCAATATTTGATACTCTTTGACAAACAAGACATGCATGAGTGCGTGAAAGTAGTGCAGCAGATTTATACGTTCGCTCACCCCTTCTTTACTAAAACTTAATGTGAAGCTATTATCCATCTTTTTACCTTTTAAAATGAGTTGATTTATATTTTTGTTGTTGCTTTGATGCTGCAAAAGTAACGCGAATGTGAGCGTGAAGATGTCCTTTTTCTGTTATAAAACAGGGGGGTAAACTATCTTCTGACAGTTTACCCCCCTGTTTGGATAGTTTTCCTACCCCGTATCGGGATTATTCTTTCAATTCTCGCAGCCAAGCCTCTACCGAAGCGTCGCTCGGCATGCGCCAGTCGCCTCGGGGGCTAAGCGATATGCTGCCTACTTTGGGACCGTCGGGCAGGCAGGAACGCTTGAACTGCTGGCTGAAGAAGCGGCGCAGGAATGTTTCCAACCATTTGTTGACGGTCGCTTCGTCGTACCGGTTGCCGAAAGCGTGCATGGCGAGGAAGCGTATCTTCGACGGTTTGAATCCGAAGCGTATGAAGTAGTAGAGGAAGAAGTCGTGCAAATCGTAGGGTCCTACCAAATCCTCGGTCTTCTGTTTGATGTTGCCCTGTTCGTCTGCCGGTATCAACTCGGGGCTGATGGGGGTGTCTACGATGTCGAGCAGGGTCGCTTTGACCTCCTCTTCCCGGCTGTTGAGGGCGACCCACTTCACCAAGTGTCTGACTAACGTTTTGGGGATGCTGCTATTGACTCCATACATGGAGATATGATCGCCGTTATAGGTTGCCCATCCCAACGCCAGTTCCGACAGGTCGCCTGTACCTACCACCAAGCCTCCCTTCTGATTGGCCATGTCCATCAGGATTTGTGTGCGTTCGCGGGCTTGTGCATTTTCGTAAACGGCGTCGTGGTTGCCGGCGTCGTGTCCTATATCGCGGAAATGCAGCTCGCACGCCTCTTTGATGCTGATTTCGCGCATGCTCACTCCCAGCCCGCGCATCAATGCCAGGGCGTTGGTATAGGTGCGGTCGGTGGTGCCGAAGCCCGGCATGGTTACACCTATTATATCTGTACGCGGTCGGTTCAGCTTGTCGAATGTCAGTGCGCATACCAATAGCGCCAGTGTCGAATCTAATCCGCCGGAGATGCCCACCACGGCATGTCGGGCGTGTGCATGCATCAACCGTTGTGCCAAGCCGGTGGTCTGAATGGAGAATATCTCTTCGCAACGTTCGTCGAGAGCGGCTCCGTGCGGCACAAAGGGATAAGCCGGAACGGAGCGGGTCAATGCAGGTATGGGGCGGGAGGTGTTGCGGATATCAACGGTAACAGCCTCATCGGAGGTCAGGTGGTTACGGCAACCGGCAAAGGTGGTGTTCACCTGTCGCTCCATACGGAGGCGGTCGACGTCGATCTCACCGATAACCAACTGCTCGTCGAACGAGAAGCGTTTGCCGCAAGCGATCTGTGTGCCGTTCTCGTAAATCAGGGCGTTCCCGCCGAATACCACATCGGTGGTCGATTCGCCGAAGCCGCAGGCGCTGTACACATAACCCGCAAGGCAGCGTGCCGATTGCTGGGCAAGAATGGAGCAGCGGTAGGCATGCTTGCCTATATAGTCGTTGGATGCCGAGAGGTTGAACAGGATATGTGCTCCGCTTAGTGCCAGAAACGAGCTGGGAGGGACGGTCGCCCACATGTCTTCGCATAACTCTATGCCGAAGCAGGCAGAGCTTGTCCGAAAGAGCAGCCGCCGGTCGATATAGGCGGACTGTCCGCAGATGAAGCGGGAGGTCTTCTGCGGAATGTCCAATCCGGAAACAAACCAGCGCTTCTCGTAGTACTCTTTGCTGTTAGGCAGATACGTCTTGGGCACAAAGCCTGCAATCTTGCCTTGGTGTATCACCGCAGCCACGTTGAGCAACTGGCTGTCTACCGTCAACGGCATGCCCACGATGGCAATCACTTCGAGGGTAGCCGAGTGGCGGACGATCTTCTCTAATCCCGCCTCGGCATCGTTGAGCAGTAATTGCTGGGCGAACAGGTCGCCACAAGTATAGCCGGTGATGCTCAGCTCCGGAAATACCACGATTTCCACCCCCTTCGCGTCGGCTTCGGTCATGAGCCGCATCATGGCTTCGGCGTTGTAGTCGCAATCGGCTACCCTGACCTGCGGCACGGCAGCCGCCACTTTCACAAATCCATAGTTATTCATCATTTCTATCTTTAGTGCGTCAATATGCCCTGCAAAAATAGATGAATTGCACGGCATAGAGGCAAAAAGGCAACTAAAACTTTGGCACGCAGGCAGAGAGTAGTTACCTTTGCCGCAACGTATTGTGACAACAGATTAAATAAAAGTTTAAAAAAGAATGAAAAAATTTAGATGCACCGTATGCGGTTATATACACGAAGGTGATGCCGCTCCCGAAAAGTGCCCGTTGTGCAAGGCACCTGCCAGCAAGTTTGTAGAGGTCGTAGAAGAAGCCACCGGCGCTTTGACCTTTGCCGACGAGCATGTCGTTGGCGTAGCCAAGGGCTGCGACGACGAGATGATTAAGGATTTGAACAATCACTTCAACGGCGAATGTACCGAAGTGGGCATGTATCTGGCGATGAGCCGCCAAGCCGACCGCGAAGGTTATCCCGAAATAGCCGAAGCGTTTAAGCGTTATGCCTGGGAAGAGGCAGAACACGCATCCAAGTTTGCCGAGTTGCTGGGCGACTGCGTATGGGATACCAAGACCAACCTGGAAAAACGCATGCAAGCCGAAGCCGGTGCGTGCGAAGACAAAAAACGCATCGCTACCCGTGCGAAAGCATTGAATCTGGATGCCATCCACGATACCGTGCACGAAATGGCGCGCGATGAGGCTCGCCACGGCAAGGGCTTCGAAGGATTGTACAATCGCTATTTCAAGCAGTAAAAGCCGGAAAGCGCTCTTCAACCCGTTTCGTTACGCTCAACGAAACGGGTTGAATCTTATCGGCTGTGACAGACCATGACGGCAGCCTGCTCTACCTCCGTCTCCATCATCGGAGGATGGCATTTCGACAACTTTAGCTCGACCTCCTCTATCGCGGGAAAAGCCGAGAGCAATTTCTCCGCGATACGACCTGCTACATGCTCCAGCAGGTTGGAGGGAATAGACATCTCGTGCTTCACCAAGCTGCACACGGCAGCATAATCTACGGTATCGGCTACCCGGTCGGTAGTCATGGCACGTGTAACGTCGACCTTCAGACGCAGATCAAGGAGGAAGTCGTTGCCATGGATGCGCTCTGCTTCATACACACCGTGATACGCATAGATATGCAAACGGTGGAGGCAGATATAACTCGCTTTATTCATAAGTATATAAACTTCTATTTGGCTGCAAAGGTGGCGATTTAATCTGTTCCAGCATCATAATTATTAAAGAGAAATAGACTTATTGGGATGGCACACGGATGACACGGAGGGGACGGATGACCGCGGATTTTTCGGGTGTGCAGATGTTTGTGTCCATAATAATTATATCTTTGCGGGGTAATTAGTCTCGGAGGTAAGAATCATGATATAATCATATTGATGCGATGGAAAATATAAATGAATTTCTTTTTAAATTAAGATGGGGCATTCGTAGGAGGATACGGATGTTCTTTTCGTGGATCTTGTTGCCTTTGCGAACTATGTGGTCTCTGCGCGGGCGGTGGCTCACAAAATATTCAAAGAATGTAGATTCTCTTGCGAGAGATAATGAAAAACTGCCTGATCCTACTTTTTATGCGCTATCTCCAACCGATAATGCAGACAATGCGAAGAAGTATTATTGTGCTTTAAATGAAGCCTTAAAGGCGGATAACGATATTACTAACATCGCTTTAGCCGGTCCGTATGGATCGGGAAAAAGCAGTATTCTTAAAACATACCAAAAGGCAGGAAAAGAGTGCCAAGGGAAAAGAAAGGATTTGTGCTTTCTGAATATATCCTTAGCCTCATTTAATGAGGGAGAAGATGATCTTAAAGGGCTGAAACCAGAAGAAAAAGAGAAAAAGAAAGAGAAATTGTTGCCTCTGATAGAAAAGAGCATTCTTCAGCAATTGTTCTATCAGGAATCTAATGATACACTATACTATTCAAGATTTCGCAAGATAGATCATCTTACTCCCAAACGGAGATGGTTGGAAACAGCCATGGTTACTTTATTCGTCTTATCCTTTGTATTCCTCTTGTCACTAATGGGTGTCATAAATCTGGAGGGGATTAAGAATGTGATGGAAAAGGCTATATCAGGTAGCATTTGGCAGATAGGCTTTAATATAGTAATCTTGTTGGTCGTGTTTTTAGGATACCTTTGGGCTATTTATAAATTTATACGGATGATACATCGCATGAGCATCCGTCATATCAAGTTCAAACCTTCCAAAGCAGATACCGAAATAGAAGTGGCTTCCAAGACCGATGAGTCGATATTGAACAAAAACTTAGACGAGATTCTATATTTCTTTGAGGTGACGAAGTATAATGTGGTTGTTATAGAAGATTTGGATAGATTTGGTCTGATAGAGATATTCGTCAAGTTACGCGAACTCAACACGCTTATCAAGAATTACAAGAAGATCAATCGCAAGATTGTTTTCATATATGCCCTCTGCGACAATCTGTTTCAAAACAAGGACAGAACCAAATTCTTCGATTTCATAATTCCGGTAGTACCGATTGTGAGTGCGTCGAACTCATATCGTGAATTACGTAAATTGCAAGACTTGACAATTAAATCAAAAGTAATGGATAGAGATACCATATCCGATAAGTTGATAAGTGATTTGTCTCCCTATATTGATGATATGAGGCTGTTGCATAATATCACCAATGAGTATCAGATGTTCCATCGGCTAATCAATGAAAAGCAGAGCCTCAAACAAGACAACTTGCTGGCTATGGTAATTTATAAGAATTTATATCCGGAAGATTTTGTCTCGCTGTGTTACAACGATGGATTCCTATATAGTAAGATACCTAAGGAGTGGAAGCCTGTGAAAGAGGAATCAGATGACTCTCCCATTGAGCAGAAAGAACAAGATCCACTTGAACAGGAAAAGCAAAAGCAACTTGAAAAGAAAAAACGAGAGCAACGCCAACTTGTAAAGACTCTGTTGAAAGAGCCTTATGCTTATGTAGATAAATACTTTTCCGACTATATATCTTTCTTCTCTGAAGGGAAGATGTCAAATAACGGCATTTTCTTGCGCAATGTTGAATATCATGCTTCTACAGAATTGGATCATCCATTAAGTGAGATAGATTCCCTACTAAAGGAGATTGATATAAAACATTTTGATAAGGAGTATATTTTGAACTACTCATTAGTGATTTTCTTGTTGGAATATGGACAAGGGGCAGAATGTGTGCAACAGGTCGAAACACTATTTGCCTTTTTATCAACGCATTTGGATTTTGTGGCGAAGCTTATTGTGCTGGATGGTAACAGCTCTCATACGCAACAACTCTTGGAAAAGGTGAAGACTACCAAGAAGGATCTATTGATTGATGAATCTATCAATCCATTTAGCCGATGTCAGCTATTCTTTAGATGGAAGGATGAGTTAGGACTGTCGGTTGGTGAAATTAGCCAAGTTCGAAGAATGTTTTCTGGTGTAGACCTAATAGACATGGTTAAGGTGGAGGGAGGCAGATTCCGGCGATTTAATCGTCGTGGTAAAGCGACCGTATCCGACTTTCGCATAGGTAAGTACACCGTAACACAAGCAGAGTGGGCTATGGTAATGGATAGCAATCCTTCATATAATGAACAAGGTGGAAAATATCCAGTAGAAATGGTCAGTTGGAACGATGTTCAAGAATATTGCAAAAGATTAAATTTCATTACAGGTAAGGAGTATCGTTTGCCTACCGAAGATGAATGGGAATATGCGGCGCGAGGTGGAAATAAGAGTAAAGGATATAAATATAGTGGTAGTAATATTTTAGATGAAGTGGGCTGGTATTGGGAGAATAGCGATAGGAATACGCATCCCGTCGGACAAAAGAAAGCCAACGAGCTTGGTATTTATGATATGAGCGGTAATGTTTGGGAGTGGTGTGAGGATAAATATGATGAAAGGCGTTCTTTCCGCGTGAGCCGCGGCGGCAGCTGGAACTACATTGCCAAGAACTGCCGCTCTGCCGCTCGTCACAGCTACGACCCCGGCGACCGCAACATCATCCTCGGGTTCCGGGTGGCCGCGTCCGCGTCCTTTTAGTTTACTGCGTTGACTTCTGTCTGTGTTTTAAGTTATCCGGCGAGCCTGCCTAAAGGCGAAGCGCGGAGCGCGAGCAAAAGGGCAGGCGAGCATTCCCGACCGGCGAAGCCGGTCGAATTTTTTTGAAAAAAGGTGTATCTGCCTAAGCGACTCCGACCGTGTACTTCTACTCCGGTCTGTGAGTACTTTGTACCTCGTTTTTGTTGCATTCGGAGGTGTTCTTGATGCTGTGTTTCAAGTATATATAATATGTTATGAATCAATTTATCATTCAATAGGTTAAGGCTCGAATTGAAGGGGTGAAAGGGTGAAGGGGGGTATCTTTAGCAAGGGGGCATGCCCCCTTGTCCGGAGTTGATGTCTCGGCGCGCGTAAGATATGTGTCAGTTCAAAGGGAGTTCTTCATCAGTTCAAAGGGAGTTTTGCATCAGATGAAAGGGAGTTCTTCATCAGATGAAAGGGAGTTTTGCATCAGATGAAAGGGAGTTCTTCATCAGATGAAAGGGAAATATGTATCAGTTCAAGGTGCGGGTTATACAAAAGTAACCGGGTATCCTTTCGTAGTATTCCGCCTTCTCCTCGTTCAAGGTGCGGGTTATACAAAAGTAACGCCTGCATAATTTTAGGGGCTTAGGGTGGTTATTGAAGGAAATGATAGTAACTTTGCAGAAACATCACACTCCTTCCCGGATGAAGTGGATGACACAACCGGTGCTCTATCCGGTGTTTCACCTCAAGAAGTAACTGTGATGAGAAAATACAAATAGATGAATCAATGATAGACCATTCGGAACTGAAACTGCGGCGCGACAAGATTCGCGCCCTGATGGCGCAGCAAAACGTAGATGCTGCGCTGATAGCTTGTAATGTCGACCTGCTCTATACCGTAGGGCGGGTGGTAAGCGGATACCTTTATCTGCCTGTCGATGCTTCGGCACATATTTTTCTGAAACGTCCCGACATGCCCGACGGCGAACGGGTGCACCGGTTGCGCAAGCCCGAGCAGTTGCCCGAGATGCTGAACGCGCTGGGCTTTGCCATGCCGCGACGGTTGATGCTCGAGAGCGACGAACTGTCGCATACCGATTATCTGCGTTTGGCAGCTTGCTTTCCGAAGGCACAAATCGTCAACGGCACACCGTTGATCAGGCAGGCGCGTAGCGTGAAGACCCGCTACGAGATAGAACTCTTCCGCCGCTCGGGCATCCTGCATGCGCGGGCATATAACCGCATCCCGTCGGTGTACAGGGCAGGCATGACCGACCGCGATCTCTCTATCGAGATAGAACGCATCATGCGGCAAGAGGGGTGTCTGGGACTTTTCCGTACCTTCGGGCAAAGCATGGAGATATTTATGGGGAGTGTGCTCACCGGCGACAATGCTGCCACTCCCTCGCCTTACGATTTTGCGTTGGGCGGCGAAGGGTTGCATCCCTCCTTGCCGGTAGGTGCCAACGGCACGCCGCTACGCGACGGGCAAACGGTGATGGTCGATATAGGGGGAAACTTCTACGGCTATATGAGTGACATGAGCCGCACGTACACCATCGGCAAGCTGTCGCCGGAGGCTTACGATGCCCATCAGGTCTGCTTGGCGATCGAAGAGGATATGATGCGGCATGCCGCTCCCGGCTACGCATGCGAGGCGCTCTACGAGAACGCGCTTCTCATTGCCGAGCAACAGGGCTATGCCGATCGCTTTATGGGCACAACCCGCCATGCCGGATTTGTGGGGCATGGCATCGGGTTGCAAATCAACGAGCTGCCTGTGCTGGCGCCGCGCACCAAGCAAACGCTGGAGGAGGGAATGGTATTTGCTTTCGAGCCTAAAATCATTGTGCCCGGCGTAGGTCCGGTGGGGATAGAAAATTCATGGGTCGTCACTGCCGACGGGGTAGAGCAACTCACACCGGGAAGCGGGGGGCTGGTGGCGTTGGGGTGATCGTCGGCAGGAGTTATTCGGTATCTATTCCGCAAACGCGTGGCGGAACCCCTTGATCTTGTTCCAGCCGCCGCGGGTAAAGTCGGGAATAGCTACCGGCGCCGAGTGGTTCTCGATAGAGAGAGCGGTGAGCGGAGCCAGACAGCACCATTCTGCCAAGTCGTACACATCCATGTCGAGCGGCAGGCCATTGCGCAGGCAGTACACCAAGCGATAGTCCATGATAAAGTCCATACCGCCGTGTCCGCCTACTTGCTTGGCTTTCTCTTCCAGTTCGCGGTGGATGGGATGTTTGTATTGTTTCATCAATGCCTCTTTTACATCGTTCGGAACATACGAGTGACCGGAGAGGTCTTCGTGGTTCTTCACCACCGACGGGTCGATTTGCGATGCTTCGATGGCATAACCTTGGTAAGGGTATTTATTGGCAAAGCCCTTGGTGCCCGTTACCTGATACATGCGGCTGTAAGGACGCGGCGATGCTACGTTGTGTTCGATCAGGATGGTGCGTCCGCGTTCGGTGCGAATCATGGTGGTGGTGTGTTCGCCGTTCCGGAAGCCGGTAGGGTCTTCGCCGCGGCTCCGGCGGGCAGAATCGTTGCGGATAAAGTTGGGTATGCTGATGGGGTCGCTGTCCATCGACGTGAGATAGTTCAGCTTGTCGCCCCGGTGAATATCCAGCAGTTGGCAAGCCGGACCGAATCCGTGTGTGGCATAGACATCGCCGCGATGCGCTTTGTTGTACTTCATGCGCCAGTCGCCTTCGTACTGGTCCCAAAAAGGCTCGAGGCAGTGGATGTACGCACCCTCTACGTGGGTAATATCGCCAAACACACCGTGTTGCGCCATGTTCAGGGTGGTCAGTTCAAAGAAGTCGTACACGCAGTTCTCCAGCATCATGCAATGCAGGCGTGTCTTCTCTGCCATGTTCACCACAGCCCATATATCCTCCATGTTCATGGCGGCAGGCACTTCGCAGGCTACATGCTTGCCCTGTTCCATGGCATACAGCATCATGGGGACGTGATGCACCCAGTCGGTAGCGATGTACACCAAGTCGATGTCGTTGCGCTCGCACAACTGCTTCCAAGCATCTTCACTGCCGCTGTATGCGGCGGCGCGGGGCATGCCGGCGGCTGTGAGGTATTTCTGGCAGCTCTCTACGCGCTCGGGGTAGAGGTCGCACAGCGCCTTGACCGATACGCCGGGGATATTGGTGAAACGGTAGACGGCGCCGGGTCCGCGCATACCCAGTCCGATGAATCCGACACGCACGGTGTCTAACTTAGGAGTAACCAAGTTGAGCACATCGCTCTGTCCGGCAGGACGCACGGGCGTTTCTACCGTGAGCGGTGAGTAGGTATTGTTCGTGTGCTGTTGTTTAACGGAACAGCCGGTGACCATAGCGGCTATAAACAATGCCGCTACAAGAGGTAAACGCATGAAATGCTTTTTCATAGGTGTCATTACAATAAATAATTGGTATATGTTTGAACTGTTACTGGCATTTGACGGGGCAAAGGTATGAATTCTATTCCAACCCGACATAAAGTTTATGAAATATTGCAGACCTATCTGTTTCGCTTTCACGGATAAGGCGTATCTTTGCCGCTCATCTATTCAAATCATCCTATGCAATTATCACCTATGAACAACCTATCGAACGTGGTAGAACGGTTTCATATTCAAGGAACGGTAGCCGACATACTTCCGCTGGGGAGTGGGCTTATCAACGATACCTACCAAGTCACCACCCGCGAATCGGAAGCGCCCGAGTATGTGTTGCAGCGCATCAATCATGCCATCTTTCAGGATGTGGAGATGCTGCAAGCCAATATCGAAGCCGTGACGCGGCACATCCGGCGCAAGCTTGCCGAGCAGGGCGCTGACGATATCGACCGCCGGGTGCTTACGTTTATCGATGCCGACAACGGCAAGACGTATTGGTTCGACGGTACCAACTATTGGCGCGTGATGCTTTTCATCCCTCGTGCCAAGACTTATGAGACCGTCAATCCCGAGTATTCTTATGATGCCGGAGTGGCATTCGGCAACTTTCAGCGTATGTTGGCAGATATTCCCGACAAGCTGGGCGAGACCATTCCGAACTTTCATAACATGGAGTTTCGCTTGCAACAGTTGCGCGAAGCGGTGGCTGCCGATGCTGCCGGACGGGTAGGGTCGGTGCAGTACTATTTAGACGAATTGGAACGGCGTGCTGATGCCATGTGTCGTGCCGAGCGCCTCTACCGGGAGGGCAAGCTGCCCAAGCGCATTTGTCACTGCGATACCAAGGTGAACAACATGATGTTCGATGAAAACGGGCAGGTGCTCTGCGTAATCGACCTTGACACGGTGATGCCCAACTTTATCTTTTCAGATTTTGGCGACTTCCTGCGTACAGCCGCCAACACCGGCGCCGAAGACGATCAGGATCTTGACCATGTGAGCTTCAACATGGATATCTTCCGCGCTTTTACTCAAGGATACTTGGAGGCGGCACGCTCGTTCCTCCTGCCCGTCGAGATAGAAGGGTTGCCCTATGCTGCCGCTCTCTTCCCCTATATGCAGTGTGTGCGCTTTCTTGCCGATTATATCAACGGCGACACCTATTATAAGATACAGTATCCCGAACACAATCTGGTGCGCACCCGTGCCCAGTTCAAGCTACTGCACAGCGTCGAGGCTCATACGGCAGAGATGCGGGCATTTATCGCGGGTTAAAGAGTTCTTCGCAAACTTGGTCTTGAAAGCGTCGGGCAGCCGCGCCCGACAGTTGGTTCTGGTTCATGATGGCAAAAGCTATCTCGTGTCCGTTGGCTGCTTGCAGATAGCCTGCCAAGCAGCATATACCGGTGATGGTACCGGTTTTGGCATGTACGTTGCGGTAGAGAGGGGTGCCTTTGAAGCGATGCTTGAGGGTGCCGTCGATGCCGCTCACCGGTAGCGACTTGTAGAGCTTCTGAAAGAGGTCTGTCCGGCTGTAGGCCAAGCGCAGAAATGCCACCAGCAGGTCGGGGGTGAGGTGGTCGTATTGCGACAGTCCGCAGCCGTCGGCAAGGCGGTAGTGCTTGGGGTTATCGCCCATTTGTGCAATCAGGTCGCGGATGGCTTTCAGTCCGTCTTCGGCAGAGATGTGCTTCTTGCCGGTGGCTTGTGCGCCCAAACGGCAAAGCATGGCTTCGGCATTCAGATTGTCGCTCTCTTTCATCATCTCATGGAGCACGGTCTGCATCGGGGTTTCGTGGCGGGTGACGAGCACGGCGAGGCTATCGGCAGGCAGTTCGCCAAAACCGTACCTGTGTCCGCTCCCTACGCCCTTGCTGCGGAGCCGTTCCTGAAACGTGTGCATAAAGAAGTGCTGCGACGAGTAGATGTTGACGCTCCCGCTCTGCGTGCCGTTTACATTTCCGCTGACGCGGATGGCATTGCCGTGTTGCAACCAGTTGCGCGAGACGCGGAATGCTTCTGCCGACGGGGTGTGGCTTCGGGTTTCGTTCTCGACGGTGTAGTAGGTCGAAGCCGGAGTGACTTTGAGGAGCGCCGCACTGTCGCGGCGGGTAGGGGTGGCAATGACATCGACCACTCCTTTGTTGAGCATAAGCGGCGACAGGTAGGGTTGAAAGGCGGCAGGCGTGTCGTCCCAAATCCAGCCGGTGCCCCAATAGAGAGAATCTTTCATGGAGACATCGCCCATGACCTGTCCGGTAATGACCGAAAAAGGCAATCGAGCTACGGCATCGACCAATGAGTCGAGGGCTGTTTCGTCGAACTCGGGGTCGAAGCCGCCCACTACATACAGATCGCCGTGCAGCGTGTCGCGGGCAATGGTGCCGTGATACCACACTTCGGTGCGGAACGGCTCTTCGGCGGCAGGCTGCATCAGCGCCGTGATGGCGGTGAGCAGTTTCATCGTCGAAGCGGGGCGGGAGAGCTTGTCGGCATGGTGTGCATACAAGGCTCTGTCGTCGGTGAGGTCGTACACGGAGATGCCCACCATGCTTCCTTGCGGGAGGTGGTATTTGATCAGGGTGTCTAACCGGGCATGCAGGGTCGTTGTATCGGACGGAGCGCTCTGTCCTGCCACCGCAAGCGACAGGAGCAAGAGGCTTCCTATCCATACGAATCTTTTCATTGAGCTATAAAAGTTGAGATACCGGTTAGTCTACAAAGCCTCTTTGAATATCTCGCATACGGTAGGGTGGGGGAAAATCATCTTCTTCCAGTCGCTTGCCCGCAGGCGCAGCTCGATAGCCATGCCTGCCAAGGTGATGATTTCCGAGGCGGGGTTGCCCAGCAGATGTGCACCCAGCAGGGTGTCGTCGGCGGCAAGTAGCAGTTTGCATACGCCGTTCACCCCTTCGTTCTCGGCAACAAACCTGCCCGAGTAGCTCATGGGCAGTTGGCTGACGCGGTAGTCAATGCCTTTGTGTTGCAAGCTCTCTTCGGTTTCGCCCACACCGGCTATCTCGGGATTGGTGTAGACCACGCCCGGCACAGCCCGGTAACTCATGGCATCTTCCATGCCCAAGATGTGGTGCACGGCTACTTCGGCTTCGCGCACGGCGGTATGTGCCAGTAGTGAGAATCCGGTCAGGTCGCCGCAGGCATATACTCCCGGCAAAGAGGTTTGCAGATGCTCGTCGACGGCGATGTGGTTGCGTTCCGTCTTTTTAAGCGCGAGGTTTTCTAATCCGAAGTCGTTCGTTACGGGGCGTCGTCCGACGCTCATCAGGAGGCGTTCGGCGGTTACCGATCGGCTGTCTTCGGCTTGTTCGTAGCTCACCTTGATGTGGTCGGCGTCTTTGGCAAACACCGTCACCTTGGCGTTCAGCAGAAAGGTGATGCCTCGTTTGGCATAGTCGGCACGCAGCATGGCAGAGAGCGCTTTGTCCATGCCGCCCAGTATTTCGTCCATCATCTCAATGACGGTGACTTGTACGCCCAGACTATTGAAGAACGAGGCAAACTCCATGCCGATGACGCCACCGCCGATAATGGCAAGCGATGCGGGAAGTTCCTTGTTGTCTAAAGCGTTTCGGTGTGTCCAGTAAGGCACTTGGTCGATGCCGGTAATGGGAGGTACAAAGGTATCCGAACCGGTGCAGAGTATCAGGTTCTCGCACGTGTAGGTTTGTCCGGCACATTGCACGTGGTGCTTGTCTAAGATGGTCGCTTCTCCCTGCACGATGGTGGCGCCGTGTGCGGTGAGTTTGCTCTTGATACCCAGCACCAACTTACGCACCACCTTCTGTTTGCGGGCAATGATCTTGGGTAGATCGAATGATACGTCGGCAGCACTTACGCCATATTTCGACGCATGGCGGGCGCTGTCATACGTCTTGGCAGCATAGAGCAATGTTTTGGTGGGGATGCATCCCTCGTTCAGGCATACGCCTCCCAAATTCTGTCTCTCAAACAAGACAACACTCAGACCGGCTTTACCGGCTGTTTCGGCGGCAGTGTATCCGGCCGGACCTCCGCCAATAACGGCAACTTGATAGTTCATAATTAAATAGTGAATTGATGGCGCAAATTTACGGTAAATATCCGGTTTGGCATAATGTCGGGGGGCACCTTTACGATATAACAACTTTTCTACGAGGAGGTAGCTAAGGATGGCAGCGAACTTTAGTAATATGAATTATTCTGACAATATCTAAGGGAGAAAGAGGCATTGGTAAGCCTCGGCATGGTAAGGTCGTATAGCTGACCCTGTCCGGTCGTATACCTGACACCCTCTGGTCGTATAGCTGACCTTGTCCGGTCGTATACCTGACATTACCCCCTCC
>JAISIN010000015.1 GCA_031262085.1 Prevotellaceae bacterium | reverse complement strand
TCTCCTGCCAGTATCGGTCCGATGACACGGCGTACCCGTTCCTCTTTCAGTTTGTCGATCAAGATGTCGATATGTGTTTCCCGACGATAAATAAGGTTCTCTTGGGCACGATACATCATCTCGGGAATGATGCGGATGGTGCGGTCGCGGTTCTCGGTCATCTCGTAGGTCACTTCGTAGGCAAGGGCATTGACCAACCACGGCTGTCCTTCGGTAGCTTCCCAGACCAAGGGGAAGCAGGCTTCGTCGAACACCTGTCCGGTAGCTTGGGTGTGCTGCAAGTAGAGTTCGTGAATCTCTTCTTTAGAAAAGTTGCCTATACGGAGCGACTTTGCCTTGATATTGAAAGCCGAACCACCGGTGATAATGTCCTGATTGGAGAGCACGATGCGATAGTCGCGCACGTCGCGCACCCCGCAAAGGATGATAGATTGCGGAAAAGCAGCAGGGCGTTTGTCGTAGCCGCTACGTATCTGGCGCAACACGCTCACCAGCGAATCGCCGACCAACGCATCTATCTCGTCGATAAAAACCACCAACGGGCGGTCGAGTGTTTGACTAAGACGCGACAAATAGCCCGAGAGCAAAGTGTTGGCAGGTACTTGGGCAATGGTTTCTTCTCTCACAAGATTAGGCAGCTCTTTACCTATAATCAGACTTAGTGCATCACAAAGATTACTCACTACACCCTGCGTCACTTCTTTCACGTCGTTACGCATACTCTGTCCGCTTTCTACATTGACATACACAGAAATATACCGCCCTTGCCGGTTCAAATAGTCGCGCAACGCCAGCAGGCAAGAGGTCTTGCCCGTCTGACGGGGGGCATGCAGGATGAAATACTTCCGTTGGTCAATCAGCGATTCTATCTCCGGAAGATTGAAACGCATCAACGGGTCTACACAGTAGTGTATATCGGGTTGTATAGGTCCCGCCGTATTAAAGAACTTGGGAATTTGTATGGCTGTTGTCATATCGTTCTAATTATGAATGATTTTTAATGCGACAAAGATAGGTGTATTTCTTTTGCATTCAGCAGATAGTTATTTTTTTCTTTGCATTCCCAATGCTCCACACTCCATCCTCAGCCAAAGCCATCGGTGTCTATTAACATATATTCGCTATTTTTTTTTTTTTTTGTTATGACTACTTGCCATATCTTTGCACACGCTTGCTTATATAATGTATTTCACCATTTGATATATATTCTGTGCCTGTCTCTTTATTGAATCACGATTAGCAATCCATCGGAACATGCGACGAAGAAGCATCTGCTTGTTGTTTCTGCTCTGCATACTTGTTGTTACCCTGCGTGCACAAGAACAGAGCATCGTGTTGACGGAATCGACTGATACATTGGGCGTCTTTGGTCCCAAGGTTTGGTACTTTCCCATCAACAAGACAAACCTTCTGCGCAACCATCTCGGCAATGCCCGCATGTTCGATGCGCTCGACAGCCTGCTCTCCATCCCCAACGTATCCAACCACATCGACTCGGTGTTCATCGTAGCGGCGGCATCGCCCATCGGCAGGGCAGCCTACAACCAGTACCTGTCGGAAGCGCGTGCGCAGTCGTTGAAGGAGTACATTCGCCGGCATCATCCGCACATTGTCGACGCACGCATCTCAACCCAAGCCATCGGAATGGATGAAGACGGATACAATGCCATCTACGAAAAAGAGCGTGCGCACGTCGATGCCATGACCCCGCAGCAGCGCCGGACGTGGTTACTCAAAGAGGTCTACCCCCGCCTGCAATACGTGTCGATCAGGGTATTGCTCACCGACGGCACGCTCATTCACCCCGAACGCGGCAGTCCGTTGCGCACCATGCTGCAACCCAAAGTCACCACCTACGACACCATACGCGTACAGACCTACGACACGATACGCGTCACCGTGTACGATACCATCAAAGTCACCCCACCTCCTGCTCCTGCCCCCATTCCTACTCCTGTAGATACATCTGTTATTATAAAAAAGGTGGAGAAGCCCTCCACATTCCTGCTCGTTATCAAGACCAACCTGCTTTACGACTTGGCTCTGCTGCCCAACCTGGCATTGGAGTACAGCCTCACGCCGCGCTACTCGGTAGCTGTCGAGGGGTACTGGTCATGGTGGGACACCCGGGCGCCCGACTATTGGAGCTACCGCATTCAGGTAGTCGGCGCGGAGGCAAAATACTGGTTGGGCAGCCGCCTCGCTCGTCCCCGCCTGACGGGACACTATCTGGGAATATATGCTATGATGGGGAACTACGACGTCCGTCTCTTCCCCCGCAGTCTGAGCGATATGGGCTACGTAAGTACACTGAACTACTCGGGTGGTATCACTTACGGCTATGTCTTGCCCGTAGGCAAACGCTGGGATTTAGAGTTTAGTCTGGGCGTAGGGTACGTCGGCGGCAAATACCACGAATACAACCGTAGTATTTGCGCCGATTGCTACCCGATTCGTAGCGACAAAGAGCATACGTACTACGGTCCGACGCGTGCGGCTGTCAGTTTAATCTATCGAATAGGAATGCCACATGAAACAGAATAGCTTTCGGCGGCTCCGTGCCGCGTGCCTGATGTTGCCGCTAACCGTCGGCTTCGTGCTACTACTGACCGGTTGCCAGCATCGCATGTTCAGCGCCGACGATGGCTGCGAGGGCATCGTGTACGTGCATGTCGACATTGCATGGGACGACGACGAGTACTCCACCCGCCCCTCGGCGAACGGCATGATGGTGCAGCTCTTTCCGGCAGAGCAGCCGGCAGTGCGCGAAGCCGGACGCTACGCCTTGCCGGTCGACGGCGGGTTTATCCGCGTCGGGACCGGCACCGAGCACCACCCCGTGTGCTACGACTACGAGAGCAACCGCACCGTGTACTACCGCAACGAGCAGAGCCGCGAGCACTTCGAGGCGTACTGCCAGTCGGCTACCGGCACCTACAACCAGTATGCCGACATGCAGCCCGGCGAAGTAACCGTGGCAGAGCCGTTGCCGCGCACGCTCTACATGGTGCGCAACGACGAGACGTTCACGGTCGACGCCCTGCCGGGCGACACCCTCGAGCTGCGCTTCGAACCCGACAATGTGCTGCGCGAGTACACCTTTCTGATATATGGTATAGAGGGGTTGGCAAACGTGGCAGACATCAAGGGCGCCATCTCGAACATGGCAGCAAGCTACTTCCCCGCGCAGGCGCGGAGGAGCGACAACGGCTCGACCATCTTGTTCACCGGCATCGACATGTACACCCGCGGACAGCAACGCACGTGGAGCGAGCAGCAGCTCCGGTTCTTCCCCGCGGGATGGGACGACCCCGTCACCGGCTGGACGGGCGACTGGATCATCGGGCGGTTTTGCGCCTTCGGTATGGTTGACCCGAGTGACCTGCGCAACCGCCTCACCATAGAGTGCCTCACCCCTGCCACCCGCTACTACTATGCCTCGTGGGGCTACTGGCTGGGACAATGGGAAGAGACCGTCAGCAACCAGTTGTGGGCTACCACCGGCACCCACGGTACCCTCGAAGAGCAACAGGCGTGGCGTGCCGTGAACGGCGGCTTCGACATCGTGTTGGCGAACGACGGACGCCTCATCATCCCCCAAGACGAGGACGAGGGCGACAACGACGGCTTCGACATAGATGTCGGCGAATGGGACAACGTGATTGT
Source organism: Prevotellaceae bacterium (assembly GCA_031262085.1). Taxonomy (GTDB): domain Bacteria; phylum Bacteroidota; class Bacteroidia; order Bacteroidales; family Bacteroidaceae; genus Bacteroides. The sequence continues at coordinate 2,382 of JAISIN010000015.1, read as the reverse complement.
CCCTTTAGGATAGACCATAAAAAAAGCACATAATGTTTCACTTTAAAATCACTTAGAACGATGAATCGAAGTAACTTGTCTTCAATCGGGATTTTATCCCTGACCACCCTGCTCTTGGCTGCTTGCAACCAAGACGTGATGGTGAACCAATCTCCGGGTACCAACTCGGGGAAGTACATCGCTTTCAATCCCCTCACGGGAAGAAGCGATACGCGTGCCGAGGTTATAAACAACGACAACCTTGAGAACTTTGCGACATGGGCGGCTGCAAGCCTGCCTGCTGCTACTACCGATGACTTCGTCTTGAATGACGAACTGGTATACCGTCAATCCGACAACAGCTGGACGTATGAACCGCCCGCATTGTGGTCGGCAGCGACTATGGACTTCTATGCATATGCTCCTGCGCTGAGCAAGAATGTAACGACGAAGTTTGCTGCAGCGAGTTCGACAATCGCCTACACGGTTCCGAAAGAGACTACCGCGGGACAAATTTTGCAGGAAGACTTCCTGATTGCCCGCAGTGCCGATGTAGCGAGCGGTGGCGATGTTACGCTCCAGTTCCAGCACGCGCTGAGCCGTGCGGTGTTCCGTGCCAAGAGTGCGGTGAAGGATATAAATCTGGTTATCAAGAAGGTGACGCTGAACAACTTGCATGCGTCCGGAACTTTTGACTTCGAAAATCCCGTAGGGATCTCTAAGATCCCCGCTTTCGGCGACAAGCCTTCCACTTTTGAATATGATGAGACCCATGCTACTCCGGTACTTTTGTGGACCCCGACCGACGATGCGACTACCGACTACGACGTAGCCATCACGGAAGATACGTATGCGCCGGTTGGTGCAGAAGACTCGTACTCAAATGCCTCCATCCTGATCACCAACACCATGACCCAGCTGCACCGCAATGCCGATGCGTTGATGATACTTCCGCAAACGACTGACGTGTATTCGAAGACGCCTTCATCGACCGGTTTCTTCATCAGCGTAACTTGGGCGCTTGCTTCCAATCCGAAGGATACAGTGACAACCGAATTCCCCGTGCTTTTCCCCGACACAGGAAGTCAGTTTGCCTTCGAAGCCGGACGGCAGTACACGTTCGATATTACCATGACGAACGAAAACGGAGTGAATGTCATCAAGCTGAGACCGGAGGTTAGCGACTGGCAGCTTTATGATAATGAAGATGACGGGAAGGAAGATGTAATACCGGTACCGCGCTATGTGGTGGGAGATATCTATCTGGGAGAGGATGGAGCCGGAAGTCCGACAGATGGACTATTGGTATATGCTACCGACGGAGCCGGAAAGGCGACGAAGATAGCGATGATAACGCCCAATACGAATCTTAAGGGTTCGATTGACGCGACTAAACTCTTCACAGCCGGAGGCGACATAGGAACTGCTCTTGCCACTGAATTCAAAACTCAATTGGGAGTTAGCGGTAAAACGCTTCCTTTAGATATCAAATCGACAGACCTGTTCTGGTCAAATGCTGATTTAGAGGATAATCTGAACATATGTCTCACAGCAATGAGTAGCTCCCCTACCGAATTGATGGTTATGAATCCGGTTACGGATAACGGAGGAGCATGGAATCAAGATAATGTCATAACTAATGGTACTCTTGTAGACAAAGGTCTTAATTTCTGGATTTTAAATGCTTCCGACGCCAAGCTGACCACGTATGAGAATATGCCTGCACATATATCAGAGACTGCCGGTTTAGCTTTTTCATATACTATTATACCACCAACTTTCGACTTAACTATCAATGGAGAAGTCAATTGGGTGGTTTCCGATAGTCCTAAGGATTTTGATATAAAGATTCTTAGCAGTACAAATACGAGTGCTAAAGGTCTCCTTTGGGTCTATGACGTCCCCTAAATAATCCTTTTCATTCCCTACTCCCCTCCTCCTTTAGAGGAGGGGTGCCCTTACGGGCATAAGCTCGTAAGAGTAAGGGTAGTATCGCGGGCTGAAAACCCCAAACAGGTTGAACCAACGGTCGGCAAACTACCGAACGGGCGGTCTAAAAACTACCGAACGGGCGGTCGGCAATCTTTCCTACGACCGTAGGACAATCTTTCCCACGACCGTAGGACAACCTTTCCCACGACCGTAGGACAATCTTTCCTACGAGCGGTAATATCCTTGCATACCCCATGAATGATCTTTAGATGCAACACCCCTATCTTCCCCTCCTCGCCCTGCTCCTCCTCACCGGATGCAGTCAGGACATCATTAAAGATTCCCCGAACACCCATTCGGGGAAGTACATCGCCTTCAACCCCCTTACGGGGAAGAGCGATACGCGCGCCGAGGTAGTCAACAACGACAACCTCGAGAACTTCGCCGTGTGGGCAGCCGAGAGCCTTGCCA
>JAISIN010000011.1 GCA_031262085.1 Prevotellaceae bacterium | reverse complement strand
ACCACGTTTATGTTTACATCAACTGAATGTTGTGGTGGCAATTCGGCATCGCACGAGGTGAGCCATGCCAGCATGATTCCCAAAGCGATGATAGCTATGAATATATTCTTAGTCATGTTCGTGGCGATTAAAAGTTATACGACAGCGAGGTATAGAATCCGTTGATGCCTTCGTCGGCAGATTCGTAGCTATAGCGGATGTCAAAGAAGAGGGAGTGGCGGAAGGAGAGTTTATACTCCACACCAGCTCCTCCGGAAATTGTAGATATAGGATTTTTGATAGGATGTGACGAATCTGTCCATGAATCAAAATACCATTGTCCACCTATCAGTTGCGCATTTTGGCTTTGATTGTCCGCATTCCCGCTCACCACGATCTTCGGTTCAAAGCCTACTTGTAGGTAGGGTATCCATTTGCCGCGAAGGGAGTTGAAAGAGTAACGGGCGAAGATACCCGGTATCAGGTCATGGCGGTTGTACACGGCATCACTGCTGTAAACCAATGAATCAAATATTTTGCTAAAGGCAAACCTTCGATAACTCAGTTCCAGTTGAAGTGAGAGGTCGAAAATGAGCGGCAGATTGAAAAACGCGCCTATATGAGGCTGTACCTGTGCAGAAAACTCTGTTAACAAGATTGTGTGGGGCTTGAATGTCCCTACGCCAGCCATTATTCCCCAACGCCTGCGCGGTATGTAATTGAGATTTCTGGTAGTTACGACCCTGTATCGACTTATGAAGCCGGAGAGCGTAGGAGGCATGGTGCGAATGTAATTGCGCACCTCTTCGCTCTTCTTAGCGATAGGGAAGCTTTTCAGATAGGTGGTGAGAGTGTTTTCGTAGTGGATGGTAGTACTGTCTCCCCGCATGGAGGTCAGCAAATTACTGCCATCGTCCGCTTTTTGAAAGTAATACTCTTTTTCCCCTTTGTCGTTGATGAAAAGGTAAAACGTAAAGACGGAGTTTCGGGCGTGACGCGGCACCATTGCCAGCCTTGCCCCGCCACCTGTGGGTATGAGCTTAGTCTCATAAGTGACATTGCTTTCGCGATAGCCGACAACTTCCTTTGAGGTAAGCGCGCGAATCGTATCGCCCTTTATCCACCGAATGGCATATTGGCGCTCCTTGTTCGTGCTTGGCAAAAAGATACCTCCATGCAAAGCAGAGTCTTTGCCGGTAATGGTGTCACGCAATAGCACATAATTCTTGTTCTCCCTTTTCTGCGCCGACGCAGGGATGACCATGGCGAGGGCAAACAAAAGTAGAAGGATGGTCTTGGGGTAGTTCAAGGTGTACTCTTTCATGTAGATATGGTTTTAACTTAAAGATTGTACGACAGACTGAGGTAGAGTCCGTCGCGCGATATTTCGAAAAGCTCCTTGCGATAACGTAGATCCATGAAGAGAGAATGTCTCGGATTCAATTTGTATTCCAAGCCCACTCCGCCTACCAAAGAGATCGTCTGAGTTTTCGCCCGTTCATTGTCTTGACGTGCTAAACGGGGATTGTACCAGTCTGCCGACAATGCGAGGTTGTAATCGATGCCGACTTGCACGTATGGCAGCCATTTGCCTTTGTAGGATACCTTCGTGTAGCGCACCAAAAGACCCGGTGTGAGATCCTGTCGCTTGTATTTGTAATAAAAGAAGCGCAAATCGCTATGCGAGTAGCTGCGGTAGGTCAGTTCCGGACGAACCGAAAAACCGTTGGCGATGTACCACTCGGCAAAGAGACCGAACAGCGCATGCGGATCTATGTCGTTCATCGAAAAGTCAGAATCTTCGAAAAAGACCATGCCTCCTCCTGCGCTAACCCCCCAACGGAAAGTGGGAGGCAGGTTTTTAGTTCGGTCGGCTATACTCATTTGGTAAAGTGACTGAAAACGTTTGTAGGTAGGCGTAGAGCGGCGGATGTACGACTGAGCGCGTTTGCTCCGGAAAGCGGGATATTGCTTCAGGTAGTCCGTCAGTTCGGCGGCAAATACTTCATCGCCTTTACCTTTGACAGGCAACAGCAACGCTGTTTCGCCGCCTTCTTCGGATAACTGCGCCACCTTTTGGTAGTAATACTCCGCCTCTCCCTGCGGGTTGAGGAATTTAAAGAAGATAAATGCATCGCCCACAGCTCCTGCCTCTTCCACGAACAGTTGTTGTACACGACCGTCCACAAACAGCGATTTGGACATGCGAAGTACCCGACCGTCGTAATAGCCTGCGATATCGTGTGGCGTAATAGCCTGCTCCCCGTCTATCGAAAGTAAGGTGACGCCGTATTGTTGATTGGTAGGGGTATCTTTGAGAATGATTTTCCCAAAAACCAAAGTGTCGCGATTCGTCACAGAGTCACGGTAGATAAGATAACCTTTACCGGGACGGTTTTGAGCATGAGAAACCGTCAATACGCAATAAAAAATGAATAAGAATGTGATACTAATACGATGTTTCATGGCTTTATTAAATAAAAATCTTTAATCTTGTGGATCTCGTGTACAAAGGTAACGTCTTTCGAATTGGCTCCTAAATTTCTCTTCTCCAAATAGTGTTTAAAAAGCGTAAAACCATCCTCTCAAATTCATGCTTTTCCGAGGCGATAAAGACAAGAATACCTCCAAATACTAACAGCAATGTCGGATCATTGTGGGCGTCTAACGGTGCTTGGACGCGCGTCCAACCACCGTTAGACGGGCGTAAGGAGTGTCATTCTGTCTATGTTTGGGCTATATTATATGTCTTTTTGTCGCATCTCTTCTTTTGGCAATGCTTTTGCATGCTGTCGGTTAAAACAAGAAAGTATAAAACAATAACGCATCATCATAATGAACTTCAATAACTTTACCATTAAAGCGCAAGAGGCAGTGCAGGAAGCACTGAATCTGGCAAGCAGTCGCGGGCAGCAGGCTATCGAGCCGGTGCACGTGATGCAGGGAGTGATGAAGGTGGGTGAGAACGTCACCAACTTCATCTTCCAGAAGCTGGGTATCAATGGCAGTCAGCTGGCTACCATATTCAGCAAGCAGACCGACTCGCTCCCCAAAGTATCGGGAGGCGAACCCTACCTGAGCCGTGAAACGAACGAAGTGTTTCAGAAAGCTACTACTTACAGCAAAGAGATGAACGATGAGTTCGTGTCGCTGGAGCATCTGTTGTTGGCGTTGCTCACGATGAAGAGTACCGTATCGACCATTCTGAAGGATGCCGGTATGACCGAACGCGAGTTGCGCGAAGCCATTAACGAGCTGCGTAAAGGCGGACGTGTGACTTCGCAATCGAGCGAAGATACCTATCAGGCGCTCGAGAAGTATGCCATCAACCTGAACGAGGCTGCACGCAACGGCAAACTTGATCCGGTGATCGGGCGCGATGAGGAGATCAGACGTGTATTGCAGATACTGAGTCGACGAACCAAGAACAACCCGATATTGATAGGCGAACCGGGTACCGGCAAGACTGCCATCGTCGAAGGGCTTGCCAACCGTATTCTGCGCGGCGACGTGCCCGAGAACCTGAAGAACAAGCAGGTCTATTCGCTCGATATGGGAGCACTCGTGGCAGGAGCCAAATATAAGGGCGAATTTGAGGAACGACTGAAATCGGTGATCAACGAGGTGAAGCAGTCCGATGGAAACATCATTCTCTTTATTGACGAGATACACACACTCGTAGGCGCAGGCAAGGGCGAAGGCGCCATGGATGCAGCCAACATCCTGAAACCGGCACTGGCACGCGGCGAACTGCGTAGCATTGGTGCCACCACGCTCGACGAGTATCAGAAGTATTTCGAAAAGGACAAGGCGCTGGAACGTCGGTTCCAAATCGTGACGGTGAACGAGCCGGATACGCTGAGTAGCATCTCTATCCTGCGAGGATTGAAGGAACGTTACGAAAACCACCATCACGTGCGTATCAAAGACGATGCCATCATTGCGGCGGTAGAGTTGAGCAACCGATACATCACCGACCGCTTCTTGCCCGACAAAGCCATCGACTTGATGGATGAGGCAGCTGCCAAACTGCGTATGGAGATCGATTCCGTACCCGAAGAGCTGGATGAGATTTCGCGTAAGATTAAGCAACTCGAGATTGAACGCGAAGCCATTAAGCGCGAAAACGACGTGCCCAAGCTGGAGCTGATAGGTAAGGAGTTGGCTGAACTTAAAGAGCAGGAGCAATCTTACACAGCCAAGTGGCAGAGCGAGAAGACGTTGGTCAACAAGATTCAGCAAAACAAGGTGGAGATTGAGAACCTGAAGTTTGAGGCAGATAAGGCGGAACGCGAAGGCGACTACGGACGGGTAGCAGAGATACGCTACGGCAAACTCCAAGCGTTGAACAAAGAGATTGAGGATACGCAACAGCAGCTACACGCCATGCAGGGCGACAAAGCCATGATTAAGGAAGAGGTGGATGCCGAAGATATTGCCGATGTGGTATCGCGCTGGACAGGCATACCGGTCAACAAAATGTTGCAAAGCGAAAAAGATAAACTCTTGCACTTGGAAGACGAACTGCACAAGCGCGTGGTGGGGCAAGACGAAGCCATTCAGGCGGTTGCCGATGCCGTGCGGCGCAGTCGTGCCGGATTGCAAGACCCCAAGCGACCGATAGGTTCGTTTATCTTCTTGGGTACTACCGGTGTAGGTAAGACCGAACTGGCAAAGGCGCTGGCAGAGTTTCTGTTCGACGACGAGTCGATGATGACCCGTATCGATATGAGTGAGTATCAGGAGAAGCATAGTGTGTCGAGGCTGGTAGGAGCGCCTCCGGGATATGTAGGCTACGACGAAGGCGGGCAGCTCACCGAAGCCATCCGTCGGAAACCGTACTCCGTTGTGCTGTTTGATGAGATAGAAAAGGCGCATCCCGATGTGTTTAACATCTTGCTGCAAGTGCTCGACGACGGCAGGCTGACCGACAACAAGGGTCGGGTAGTCAACTTCAAGAACACCATCATCATCATGACCTCGAACATGGGGAGCAGCTATATTCAGAGTCAAATGGAGAAACTCCGTGCCGATAACAAGGAGCGATTGGTCGAGGAGACCAAGCGCGAAGTGATGGAGATGCTTAAAAAGAGCATCCGTCCGGAGTTCTTGAACCGTATTGATGAGATTATCATGTTCCTGCCGCTTACTGAGGATGAGATCAAACAGATTGTGCAGTTGCATATAGCTAACGTGCAGCGTATGCTTGCCGGCAACGGCGTGACGTTGCAGTTGACCGATGCCGCAGTGACCTTCCTTACGCAGGTGGGGTATGACCCGGAGTTTGGCGCCCGTCCGGTAAAGCGTGCCATTCAGCACTATCTGCTGAACGACTTGTCGAAGAAGCTGTTGGCACAAGAGGTCGACCGCAGTCACCCCATTATAGTAGATGCTGCGGTCGACGGACTGAAGTTTAGTAATGAATAGAGGTCTGTTCTATTTCTTCAACCATTTATCCAACCACTCGAAGTAGGTGCGTTGCCACAGAATTCCGTTCTGTGGCTTCAGCACCCAGTGGTTTTCGTCGGGGTAGATAAGTAGTTCGGCAGGCACCCCTCTCATGATGGCGGCATCGAAGGCAGCCATGGCTTGGTTGGCAAGGATACGATAGTCTTTCTCGCCGTGAATGCAGAGGATAGGCGTATCCCATTTGTCGACAAACCGATGGGGCGAGTTGGCAAAGGTGCGTTGCGCCGTAGGGTTCTCTTTCTCCCAGTAGGCGCCTCCCATGTCCCAGTTGGCAAACCATTTCTCTTCGGTTTCGAGGTATTGCATCTCCATGTTGAAGATGCCGTCGTGGGCGATGAACGCCTTAAAGCGCTTGTTGTGATGTCCGGCAAGCCAATACACCGAGAAGCCGCCGAAGCTGGCTCCGACGCATCCTAACCGGTCTTTATCCACAAACGGTTCTTTAGCCATCTCGTCGATGGCGGTGAAGTAGTCTTTCATGCATTGCCCGCCGTAGTCGCCGCTGATGGCTTCGTTCCACTCCACGCCGAAGCCGGGTAGTCCGCGGCGGTTGGGAGCAACGATGATATAGTCGTGGGCAGCCATGATCTGGAAGTTCCAGCGGTAGCTCCAGAACTGGCTGACGGGGGTTTGCGGACCGCCTTCGCAGAAGAGCAGGGTGGGGTATTTCTTCTTAGGGTCGAACTGCGGCGGATAAACTACCCACGTAAGCATCTGCTTGCCGTCGGTGGTTTTCATCCAGCGGGCTTCGACTTTGCCGCGATCCATCTGGTCGTAGAGGTGTTTGTTCTCGAAGGTGAGCTGCTTTACGTCGCCGCCTTGACAGGGGACGGCGTAGATTTCGTCGCCTTCGCTCAGGGAGTGGCGCATGGCAATGAGGTTGTTGCCTGCCAGTGCCATCGAGGCGTAGTCGTACATGCCGGTGGTGAGTTGTGTCAGTTTGTCGTCGGCAGTAAGGTCGATGGCGTAAATGTGCGTTTCACCGTGCCATACACCTATTATATATATAGCGTTGCTCTCTTTGTTCCAAAGATAGCTATCTACGTTCGATTCGAATGTTTTGCTGACGAAGCGCTTTTCGCCTGTTTGGAGGTTCATCACCATGAGGCGGTTCAGGTCGGCTTCATAACCGTCGCGTTCCATGCTTTGCCAAGCGATGAAACGTCCGTCGGGCGAATATTGGGGGTTGGTGTCGTAACCCTTGTTCTCTTCGGTGATGTTCTGCGTCTTTCCGGTAGCAAGGTCGTAGATGTAGATGTCTGAGTTGGTAGAGAGGGAGTATGCCAATCCGGTTTTCTTGCGGCAGGTGTATGCTACTTTGTCGGATGCGGGATTCCACGCCAGTTGTTCAATGCCTCCCCACGGTCGCATGGGCGATTCGTAGGGTTCGCCTTGCAGCACATCTTTCACGTTGCTGATGGTGTTACCGTCGAAGTCGGCTACGAAGGGGTGGGGGGCGCTTGTCACCCATTCGTCCCAATGCTTATACATCAGGTCGGTCACGATGATGCCGGTGGCTTTGGGCAGGTCGGGGTATTTGTCGGCGGTGCTCTGTTTGGTTTTGATGGTCGAGATGAAGAGTAGTTTCTTGCCGTCGGGCGAGAAGCTGTAATCTTCTATATCGTTTTCGTAGGCGGTGAGCTGTCGGCGTTGGGTGCCGTCGGGGTTCATCTCCCACACTTGGTTGCTGCCGCTTTCGGCAGAGAGGAATGCCAGTTTGCTGCCGCCCTTTATCCATGTTACCTGATTCTCCGACCACGGTGTCTGTGTGATTGGACGATTGCCGGTGCCGTCGGCATTCATAACGAACGCTTCGCGGTTGCTCTTGTTTTGGGGTACGCTGTAATAGGCTACGGTGTAACTGATTTGCTTCTCGTCGGGCGATACTGCCACGCCGCCGATGCGTCCCATTGCCCAGAGGGCCTCGGGTGTCATACGTCGACCTTCGATGCGGAGGTCTGAACGCTCAATGAGCGGAGCGTTGCTGCCGTTGGTCGCCTCTTTGCTCCCGTTGCACGAGGCTAATGTCGCAAGTGCTGACATAAGAATTACGTTTATGGGTTTCATATCAATAAAGTTATTAGGAGGGTGTTTATATTTTCACGAAGCGCCATTTGCCTCGTCGCATGTAGGTGTAGCAGAACAGTAAGATGAAGATGGTGTAGACATACTCGGCTGTCCAGCAGCATGCTACGTCCACGCGGAGGTACAGGATGATGTAGGTGATGTACATCACGTAGATGACCAGTGTCGACAATTCCAGTACGAAAGCGATGCGGGTGTTGCCCGTGCCCGATACGGCTTGGAAGTAGATGTTGGCAGGCACTTGCAGCAGGTAGCTCAGGCTCATCACCCAAAGCGAGGGGATGGCAGCTTCGCGCAGGTCGTTCATGTCGGTGTAGATGCTCAGTACTGCTTCGGGGAAGAGTATCAGCAACAGCATCACGGGCATCACGAAGAGGTAGCCCAAACGGATGTGTTGGCGGATGGTACCGCTCACGGCATCGCTTTTGCCGGCGCCAATCAGGTTGCTCACCAACGAACCGCATGTCGAGGCAAACGCTATCTGCATCGTAAACAGAATGCCTGCCACCCCGCGTACAATGTTGGTAATTGCCAAAGCCCGCTCGCCCAGATGCTCTACATAGAGGAAGAAGAGAAACCACGTGGAGAGCGATAAGAAATTCTGTATCATCGTCCATCCTGCCACGCCCAGCATCTGCTTCAGCTCTTGGAGGCGGAAGGCGGGCATCTGTGTCAGACCGTACTTGCGGCAGTCGATGCGCTTGCGGGTGTAGACAATGAAGAAGATGAGCGACACCAGCTCGGAGAGCGACGAACCGATGGCTGCGCCGGCAATGCCCATAGCGGGTATGCCGAACTTTCCGAAGATAAGCACGTAGTTGAAGCAGATGTTGCTTACCACCATCACTACCGAGTTGAGCGTTAGTGTTTTGGTTTGTGTGGTGCCGACGAAGAATGCCCGAAAGATAACGGCGCTGAACGAGAAGAATGCACCGAACACGCGCCAATTGAGGTAGCTGATGGCTGCATGATAGATATGTTCGGAGGCAACGATTCGTTTCAGTATCAGTGGTGAACAGAAGTAAGAGAGCATGAATATCACCATCGCCAGCCCTATCTGAAAGTAGATGCCGTGATAGAACAGATTGCCTATTTCACGGTAGTTCTGTTCGCCGTTGCGGCGGGCAATAAGTATCTGTGTGCCGATGCTGAATCCGAAAGCCACCATGAAGATGACCATGTAGAACGTTCCGGCAATGGCAGATGCCCCCAACTCTACTTCGCCCACCCGACCCAGAAAGGCTGTGTCGGTCATTCCTATCAGTTGCTCCATGAGCAGGCTGATGAGGATGGGGTAGGCGATGGTTAGAATCTGTTTGTTGGAGTACATTTATCTCTTTTTCTCCTTCATCAGCTGCTCCTGCTGTTTCTGCATCGCTTCCAATCGGGCGGCGAATCCGGTTTTCTTGATGGTCTTCGGGTCTTTCTTGTTGGCTTCGAGCTGGGCAAGGAGTTTCTCCTCATTGGTGGTTTTGCGTAGAATGATGGTGGTCACCACGCTGATGAGGGTAGAGATGAAGTAGTAATAGTTCAATCCGGCGGGGTAGCTGTTCAGGATGAATAGCATCATGACAGGCATCAGGTAGGTCATCCACTTCATGGCTGCCATCTGTGGGTTGGCGCCGGTGTCTTGCTGTTGCATCATGAACTTGGAGTTGAGAATTTGTGTGACGGTCATCAGCAAGCAGAACAGGCTGAGGTGATTGCCCAAAAACGGGATGGTGAACGAGAAGGTGACGATGGCGTCGTAGGTCGAAAGGTCGCTTGCCCATAGGAAGCTCTGCTGACGCAGTTCAATGGCACTCGGCACAAACATGAACAGGGCAATCAGGATGGGGAACTGTATCAGCATAGGCAAGCAGCCACCCATGGGGCTGACACCATATTGGCTGTAGAGCGCCATCACCTCCTGTTGCTTCTTCATCGCATCTTCCTGCTTGGGGTATTTCTGATTGATAAGGTCGATCTTCGGCTTGAGCACACGCATCTTGGCAGAGGAGATGTAAGTCTTCCACGTAGTGGGATAGATGATGATCTTCACAATGACGGTCATCAGGAAGAGTACCACGCCCATGCTCAGTCCCCATCCCGAGAGCCAGTCGAAGAGGTTGATGGTAAACCACTTGTTGATCCATCGGATGAGCGGCCATCCCAAGTAGACCAAGCGGTTCAGCTCCCACTTGTGGTCGCGTCCGCGGTCGATGGCGCTGAGTGTTTTATAGTGGTTGGGACCGAAGTAGAAATACAGTTGTGTAGGCTCTGCGCCGGTGGGGTCGAAGGCAGTGTTCATGGATGCGGAGTAGTCTTTGATGTATCCGCTCCCTTCCGCCTCTATTTTGGAGGTGAGTTTACTCTTGTCGAAGCCCTTGTTGCTCAGAAAGACTGTCGAGAAGAATTGATTCTTAAATGCGACCCAGTCGAGCGATGTCTCTATCTGCTTGTTGTCGTCTTTGCCTGCCGAGAGGTAGTCGGTATCTCCGCTGGTGAGGTGGTAGGTCAGTTCTGCCAGACGGTTCTCGTATTGGTATCCTTTCTCTATCTGTCGGGCACGTTGCGACCACTCAATGTCTACATAGTGCGTGCTTGTAGAGAGTTTGTCGTCCATGCCGTGTGCATGGATGCTGAAATCGACCAGATACGTATCGGGGTGCATGGCGTACCGGAAGTCTATGTAGCTGTCGGGTGTTACCGCCAGTCGCATGACGACGCTACTGTCTGTTTGCTGTACGGGTGTAAAGTAGTAATCTTTGGTTTGTATCACCTCCTTCATATTGTAGAAGAGGAAATTCATCGATACGTCGTCTTTCCTGAAGAGCGTTACCGGGGTGTGTTTATCCTGCTCCATATACTCCTTCAGTACAGCTGAGTAGAGTGTTCCTCCTTTGGTATTCAAGGTAAGCTTTGCCAAGTTGTTTTGAATGGTGACGGTGTCGCTTTGACCGCTTCGTGCCCTGAAGAAGAGTGAAGAAGAGTCGGCGGCTACTACGGCATGTTCGTTGACAAGTGCTGCTTCCTGTTTGGCTTTCAGTTCAGCCTCGCGTTGTTGTACTAAAACGATGGAGTCGTTGTAGCGTTTCCATGCCTCCTGTTGTTCCTCGCTGGGACGACTCAGAAAGCTAAACCCTATTAATAAGATTGCAATTAAGACAAAACCGATGACGGTGTTTTTATCCATAGTTCTTTGTTGTAATATAATGAAAGAATTATTCTTGGTCTGAATGGGGGAGATTCGCTATAACAGCTTTGATGAACGACAGAAACAGCGGGTGTGGTTTGAGTACCGTACTACTGTATTCGGGGTGGAATTGTGTTCCGAGATACCATTTCAATGCAGGTATCTCTACGATTTCTACCAAGTCCGATTCGGGGTTGATGCCGACGCACTTCATACCGGCAGCTTCGTATTCGCTCTTATAGTGGTTGTTAAATTCGTATCGGTGGCGGTGGCGTTCCTGAATATGCTCGGTGCCATAGACCTCGTACACTTTACTCTCTTTTTGCAGTACGCACTCGTAAGCTCCCAGTCGCATGGTTCCTCCCATGTTGGTAATAGACTTTTGCTCTTCCATGATGTCGATAACGTTGTGCGGTGTCTTCTCGTCCATTTCGCGCGAGTTGGCATCGGCATATCCCAATACGTTACGGGCGAACTCGATAGCCATGCACTGCATACCCAGACAGATGCCGAAGGTGGGGATGTCGTGCGTGCGTGCGTATTTGGCTGCCACAAACTTACCGTTAATGCCCCGTTCGCCGAATCCCGGTCCTATCACGATGCCTGCCATGCCCTTTAGTGCTTCGGCAATGTTGTCGTCGGTCAGTTTTTCGCTGTTGACGAAGTTTACCTCTACCTTACGGTCGTTGTAAGTACCGGCTTGTGACAGTGCTTCCCGGATGGATTTGTAGGCATCTTGCAAGTCGTACTTGCCTACGAGGGCAATCTGTATCGGTTCGGTTTTCTCTGCCTGATGCCAGCGATTGAGGAACGCGCGCCAAGGTCCCAGTCCGGGGGTGTCGCCTACCGGCAATTCCATCTTCTTCAGAATGGTTTCGTCCAACCCTTGCGCTTGCATCAACAGAGGTACTTCGTATATGGTGGGAGCATCGATGCTTTGTACCACAGAGTGTTCGTCGACATTACAGAACAGAGCCACTTTTTTGCGTATACCGAGGTTCAGTTCGTGTTCGGTGCGCAGTACCAATATGTCGGGTTGTATGCCGGCGCTTTGCAGCTCTTTGACCGAGTGTTGGGTGGGTTTGGTCTTCAGTTCGCCGGCGGCAGTCAGATAAGGCACATACGTCAGGTGCACACAGAGCACGTTGCGTCCCAACTCCCATTTTAGTTGGCGGATGCTCTCCAGATAGGGCAGCGATTCGATGTCGCCCACGGTTCCTCCTATTTCGGTGATGACAAAGTCGAATTTGTACTTGTTACCCAGCAACATGACGTTGCGCTTTATCTCGTCGGTGATGTGGGGGATAATCTGAATGGTTCGTCCCAAATAGTCGCCGCGTCGTTCCTTGTCGATCACGCTTTTATAGATGCGTCCGGTTGTGATGTTATTGGCTTTCTTGGTTTCAATGCCCAAAAAGCGTTCGTAGTGACCCAAGTCCAAGTCGGCTTCGTGACCGTCTACGGTCACGAAACATTCGCCATGTTCATAAGGATTGAGCGTGCCCGGGTCGATGTTGATATACGGGTCGAACTTTTGGATGGTTACTTTGTACCCTCTGGCTTGAAGTAGTTTGCCGATAGATGAGGAGATGATGCCCTTCCCAAGTGAAGAGGCAACGCCACCGGTTACGAAGATGTATTTTGTTTCTCTCATTAAGATAATGAATTATATATTTTTATGTCGATGCAACTTCTTGTTTGACTTAAAAAGCGCAAAATTATAAAAAAAAGAGGAAACGTTACCCTTATTGTACGTTTTCTAAGCATTTTAAATTACTTTTGCAGTCGAATTTTTATTAGCAAAGGCGATATGAAACGAATTCTATTATGGATACTAATGGCTACGATGTCGATGCAGATGACCGGACAGAGCCTGACAGAATCAGTATCGAAAGACTCCTTGTCTGCTTTGTTGGCGCCCTATTTCGAGTTGCGGTTACAGTGGCAGAGTGATAACACGTATCGATTAGATACGGTATCCAAGCTATATATAGAGTATATAGGTGTGTTGAAGTATCTTAATGACCCCTCTACTCCCGAGCGTTACATCCCGCTTAGTTCGAACTGTTATCGGCTGTTTCTCCCTCTTACATACTATTATTCGCCTATGCGTCGTCTTTCGCGCATCGACTGGAAGTTCGATCCTTTTGCCGATTATGCCGCTGCTGCCGATGCGAAGCGGTTGCGCGCCTTATTGCCCTACGATGAGGAACTGTTTGCCCGTCGGCAGCGCATCGATAGCGCCGTAGATGCCGCTTTGCTCTATCTTTATACGTACAGCGCTCCCCATACCATCCGCTTTTGGGAAGATGATATTGACCGGATGCGTAGCTACAAAGATAATATCACTAAAGAGGCATCGAAACAAAAGTCGATCTCGGCTTTTTTCAGACCCGATCCTCCCAAGACAGAGGTTTCGGAAGGGGTCGATGTAAAACTCAAACGTCCTAACTGGTGGATTACTACCGGTTCGGGGTCGTTGCAGTTCTCGCAAAACTATGTATCGAAGAACTGGTATAAAGGCGGTGAAAGCTCCATCAACCTGCTGGGTAACCTGCTACTTACTGCCAATTATAACGACCGGCAGAAAATACAGTGGGAGAATCTGATGGAGATGAAGCTGGGATTGGCATCCACGCCTTCGGATACCGTGCATGGTTTTCTTTTCAATACCGACCAGTTGCGGCTGTTTAGCAAGTTGGGTATACAAGCTGCTTCCAAATGGTATTATACCATGTCGGCAGAGCTGAAGACGCAGTTCTTTAACGGTTATAAAGCCAACAATCCCGCGATAGTATCGGCTTTCTTAGCGCCTGCCGATTTGTCGGTCAGTATTGGTATGGACTATAAGATAAGTAAAAAAGACAAGTACAACTTGTCTCTTTTCCTCGCACCGCTGACATACACCCTGCGCTATGTAGGCAACAGTAAGGTCGATGAAACCTCTTTCGGCTTGGCTGAGGGCAAAACAACCAAGCACGATTATGGTTCGCAAATCAGTCCTACCTTGTCGTGGACAATCATCTCTTCTATCACGTTGAATTCGCGTTTGAACTATCTCACCAGCTATAAATGGACGCGTATCGAATGGGAGAATACCCTTAACTTTGTGCTGAATCGTTACTTGTCGACCAAGTTCTACTGGTTTGCCCGCTACGACGACAGCAGTGTACCTAAAAACGGCAGCAGCTACTTCCAATTGAAAGAGCTGCTGAGTTTTGGTATCAATTATACTTGGTAGATAGGCAGAGTAAGAAAGTCGATGATTACTCTTCCTTCAGTAAGAACTCTTCGATGACCTTTTGATAGGTAGCCTTATCGGCTGCTCCGCGGAAGAGTTGCGGCATCTCGCCGGTCGGGATGAATACAAAGAGCGGAATGCTGCTGGCATTAAAAAGCGCAGCCAATTCGCGTTCTTTGTCTACATTGACTTTATAGAAAGCCACCTTCCCGCTGTATTCCTTAGCCAGCTCCTTCATGATAGGAGCTACCATGCGGCAAGGACCGCACCAGTCGGCGTAGAGATCTATAATCGCAGGCTTATCGCCTTTATATTTCCACTCTTGCGACTGTTCGTAGTCAAACACGTTTTTGAGAAACATGCTCTTGTTCATGATGACGACCTCTTGCGCTGCGGCAAAGAGTGTTGCGCCGATCAGCGCAGTCAATAATACAAGTCTCTTCATAAGCTGCATGGGGGATTATGCGTTCTGTTCGATGGCAGCCTTCAGGTCGGTGACCGACATGGTACCCGAGTGTCTCCACACGGCTGTTCCTTCTTTAAATATGATAAAGGTGGGAACCGTCTGGATGCGATATTGTGTAGCCAAATCTTCTTGCTTGTCAACATCAATTTTCACAATACGTGCGGTATCGCCGATTTGTTGTTTTACTTGTTCCAAAATGGGGTGCATCACTTTGCAGGGTCCGCACCATGTAGCAAAGAAGTCTACCAATACGGGCTTCTTCGATAGTATTACGTCTTCAAACATTTCCATAATATGTTCCTTTCTTAATGATTTTAATGGTTTTGATGATTTTAAAGCTTCGATAAATCGATTATCACATAACGTGCAGAAACCACCAATTGTTCATCTGTGCAGACACACAAAAAAGGAACGCAATATTTTGCGTTCCTTGTGGTTTAGTAGGTTCGATCTTCCAACGATTACCACTTCAAATCAGGAAGGAAATGGCTTAGACATTTACGGAGCGCTGCTAAAGTAATAGGCTTTACCAAGACTTCCGATGCGCCCGCCTCCATTGCGGCTTCACGGTCGGATGCAAAAGCATAAGCTGTCTGCATGATAATGGGAATGTCTTTATCTTCCATGCGAATCTTTTCTGTGGCTTCCAATCCGGTCATTTCGGGCATCTTGATGTCCATCAGCATGGCTGCCGCTTTTCCTCTGTTTTCTTGGAATAGCTTCACCATATCAGTGCCGGTTGTAGCCCACTTAATATCACATTTCTTTCCGATAATGGCTTTTATCAGTTTGAAGTTACTATCATCATCCTCTGCTACAAGAATCAAAGGGCGATAATCAGACGTATTTCCTATTTCCATATCCTTATATATTGAGTTAGTAGTTGCAAATACTGGCGCATTACCGACAGATAATGCAGCGCAAAGGTAGAAAAAAAGGGGATAAAAAAACAAGTTTTTCGCTAATTAATTTCAATAACGACTTGTACTTCTTGCTCTTTTGCTTCCTTTTGTTTGTACTTTCGGGTCATAACAAGCTTATTTAGTGTTCGTTGTGCCCGCATTAATCAACTTAATACTTTCTTTATGCGAAGTAGTTCATCTTCGGTAAAGGTGGTGTTTTCGCAGGCTCGCAGGTTGTCTGCCAACTGTATGACGGAGCTGGCTCCAATGATGACCGATGTCACCAAATCGTCTTTAAGAACCCATGCCAGTGCCATTTCTGCCAAGGTCTGCCCGCGCTGCAGTGCGATGACGTTCAGGGCGGTAATCTTGGCAAGCATATCATCGGTGAGTGCTTCTCGTTTGAGGAAGTGGTCGTGCGCCATGCGCGAATCTTCGGGTATGCTGCCGCCTAAGTATCGGTTGGTGAGCAACCCTTGCGCCAGCGGCGAGAAGGCAACAAAACCTGTACCGTTGTGGTGCACCTGCTTGAGGGTACCTTCATCTTCGACCTCGCGGTTCAGCAGGTTGTAGCGCCCCTGATAGAGCAGGCAGTGCACACCGCGCTGCTCCAAGTAGTTGTATGCAAACTCTGCCGCCTCTTTGGGATATTTTGAAATGCCCACGTAGAGCGCTTTTCCCTGCCGTACAATGTCTATCAGTGCCTGCAGGGTCTCTTCCAACGGCGTATAGGGGTCGAAGCGATGCGAATAGAAAATGTCGACATACTCCAGATGCATGCGCTTCAAGCTCTGGTCGAGGCTGCTTATCAGATGCTTACGCGATCCCCATTCGCCGTAAGGTCCTTGCCACATGTCGTGTCCGGCTTTGGTGGAGATGAACAGCTCATCGCGATAGGGCTTGAGCGATCTCTCCATGATCTGCCCGAAGGTCTCTTCTGCCGAACCGCTCGACGGACCGTAATTGTTGGCAAGGTCGAAATGTGTAATACCGCTGTCGAATGCGTAGTGTATCATGGCTTCTGCATTGGAGAGGGTGTTTACATCGCCAAAGTTGTGCCATAAGCCCAATGATATCTCAGACAACAGAATGCCGCTTCGCCCGCAGCGGCGGTACTTCATGCCGGCAGTGTAGCGTCCGGCATCGGGTGAATAAATCGGATTTATCATATTATGCAATATATATATATATGTAATTGGTGTATAGAGAGCAGTGTTAGTAGTGTGCAAAGATAACAGTTTCTACAAGAAAGCGCACTTTAGATAAAATAATATAAGTGAAATTTAGTAGCATGCTTTACCTTTGTGCAGAAATTTTAATCATGAAACAGATGAAGAAAATAGTAGCAAGTATGACAATCGTATCAGCATTGACCGCTTGTGGCGGTGACGATAAGGAGGTATATCGGGACGCGTCGGCGCCGGTAGCCGACCGCATAGAAGACCTGCTCGGACGCATGACGCTCGAAGAAAAGGTGGGGCAGATGAATCAGTTCGTCGGCATTGAACATATTAAAGCCAACAGTGCCGTAATGACCGAAGATGAGCTGAAGAACAACACAGCCAATGCCTTCTATCCGGGCTTTACCTATCACGATGTGGAAAAGTGGACGGCACAGGGAGTGATTGGCTCGTTCCTGCATGTGCTTACCATCGAAGAGGCCAACTATCTGCAAAAGCTTGCGCTGAAGAGCCGCTTACAGATACCCATTTTGTTTGGTATTGATGCCATTCACGGCAATGCCAATGCACCCGACAATACGGTTTATCCCACCAATATCAATTTGGCTTGCTCGTTCGATACGTTGATGGCGTATCGCATCGCTCGTGAAACTGCCCGCGAGATGCGCGCCATGAATATGCACTGGACATTCAATCCCAATGTCGAAGTAGCGCGCGATGCCCGCTGGGGCAGGGTGGGAGAGACCTACGGCGAAGACCCGTATCTGGTAACACAGTTAGGAATACAAAGTGTGAAAGGTTATCAAGGCAATCTCAACAGCGAGGACGATGTGCTGGCATGCATCAAGCACTTTGTGGCAGGCAGCGAACCCATCAACGGCACCAACGGCTCGCCTACCGACCTCTCCGAACGAACCCTGCGCGAGGTCTTCTTCCCCTCGTTTGAAGCCGGTGTAAAAGCCGGAGCGATGTCGCTCATGACGGCGCACAACGAACTGAACGGCGTACCTTGTCACAGCAACCAATGGCTGATGGGCGACATTCTGCGCGGTGAATGGAACTTCGAGGGTTTCGTGGTAAGCGACTGGATGGATATAGAGCATCTGAACGACTTGCATGCCACTGCCGAGAATCTGAAAGAGGCGTTCTACCAATCAATCGTGGCAGGAATGGACATGCACATGCACGGCATTCATTGGAACGAGATGGTGGTAGCGTTAGTCAAAGAGGGGCGCATCCCCGAAGGACGCATCGACGAATCGGTGCGCCGCATACTTGGCGTTAAGTTCCGCCTCGGGCTGTTTGAACATCCGCTGGCAGACGAAGCCGAAACCATGAAGATCCGCCTCTCCGACGAGCATCGCGCCACCGCTCTCGATGCTGCCCGCAACGGCATCGTGCTCTTGAAGAACAACGGTGTGCTGCCGCTCAGCACCACTAAATATAAAAGGGTGTTGGTGACGGGTATCAACGCCGACGACCAAAATATACTGGGTGATTGGAGCGCTCCTGAAAAGCCCGAGAACGTAACGACCATTCTCGAAGGGTTGCGTGCGGTGGCACCCGATGTGCAGTTCGACTTTGTTGATCAGGGATGGGATCCGTGCAACATGGATCCCAAGCAGGTGGCGTTGGCTGCTGCCCGCGCCCGTACTGCCGACCTGAACATTGTCGTTGCCGGCGAATACATGATGCGCTTCCGCTGGAACCAACGCACCGATGGTGAAGATACCGACCGTTCCAACCTCGACCTGGTCGGCTTGCAGAACGAACTGATCGAGAAGGTGGCTGCTTCGGGCAAACCCACCCTATTGGTATTGGTGAACGGACGACCGCTGGGCGTGCAGTGGGCTGCCGAACATCTGGATGGCATCGTCGAGGCATGGGCGCCGGGCATGTATGGCGGTCAGGCAGTGGCGGAGATTCTCTATGGCAAAGTCAACCCGTCTGCCAAGCTTGCCATTACTATCCCGCGCAGCGTGGGGCAGTTGCAGATGATTTATAATCACAAGCCTTCGCAGTACTTCCATCCGTATGCTGCCGGAGAACCCGGCACGCCGCTGTATCCGTTTGGTTACGGACTGTCGTACACCACTTATCAATATAGCGACCTGACGTTGGCACAAAAAGAGATCACTCGCGACGGCTCCGTAAACGTAAGTGTGAGGGTGACCAATACCGGCAATCGCGATGGGGTAGAGATTGTGCAACTCTACCTTCGCGACCGTTTCAGCAGTGTTACCCGTCCGGTGAAGGAGCTGAAAGACTTTGCCCGCGTACCGCTGAAAGCCGGCGAAAGCAAAGTGGTCAACTTCCGCATCACACCCGACAAACTGGCGTTCTACAATCAGCGCATGAAGAAGATGGTAGAGCCGGGCGAGTTTATCGTGATGGTAGGGGCTTCGTCGGATGATAATCAACTGCTTAAAGGACGTTTTTGGGTGATTGAGGGTTGAGTCAACAACGGATCATAAGAGGCGTCTAACAGGGATAAATATCATTCTATTGTCTTGTCATACAGGATTATACGCGGTTTACGATGCAACTATTCACAAACATTGCCAATGTGCTCATGCCGTGTTTCTTTTGCTTCGTTCGTCCAATGCCACCAATGGGAAGTGTGACGGCGTTTGCTCGTGGGGGATAGCAGAGATAATACAAACGGCGCAACCTTTGCAGGCTGCGCCGTTTGACTTGCATGGCGGAGAGGTATCTCTTCGGCTTTTGTGGCGTTATTGATACGGGTCGTCCGGATCAGTGCCTCCTCCTCCGCCGGTGTCGGCAGGTGCGGCTGTGCCGCCCCACTCTACCCATTCGATATGTCGGTCGATGAGCGAACGGGTGTACTGTGTATTACCGTTCTGCCGATACGATTCGGGAATGAAGCGTACGCGCGCGCCATTAATCATGGTGGCGTTTACTTCCTCCTTCGTCTTTAC
>JAISIN010000103.1 GCA_031262085.1 Prevotellaceae bacterium | reverse complement strand
GACAGGAGTAATCAGAGCAAAGTCGTATACTTAACCAAGTTAAGTCGTATTATCAACCGGGTTAACTTATATCATGAACCCTGTTAAGTCGTATACTTAACTTTACCCCCTCCGGAAGGTATTGTAGGGCATCTAAATGAACACCGACGGTTCTGGTAAGAAGATTAGGAAAAAGGTTAACATACGCTGACTATCCGCCATGTTAGCCCTATTAGATTTGATGCGGTTGCCCAAACCTAAATTAAAAAGTGGCTGATGTTTACGTTTATTCAACAAGAAAGTTTGGAATACAAAAATAAAATGGAGAGCGCACTAAAACAGGAAACTTAGTTTCCTATTTTGCCTTGTTTTCGATAAAATATCAGCTTTTGTTTTCCGACTTTAAAAATTCTATCTATGTTTGCGGCAGTTTTCTTGAAATTTGTATTTACTCTCTGATTTGAGCAGGATTTCAATGCTTGTTTTTTTGCTGATTTATTAGAAAGGTAACGAATCATCTGGCGAACAAGATAGTTAAAAATAGATAGACGAGTAAAAAATGAACGGAGATATAATAAAATGATTTTATAATTTGTAATGTTTACATAAATAGCATGATTAATTGTAGTTTAAAAGCAATAATAATCAGTTTACTGATATTTTTTTGTGGTTGCAATTCTAACAGAAAAGAGATGATGGCAGGTAGCGATTCTCAAGCGATTTTGTCGAACGATAGCGTCTCGGATAAACCTTATCTGCAATTTGATAGAGTCTCTTATAACTTTGGTGAAGTAATCGCATCTGAACAGGAAGATGGCTTAATCTCAATAGATTTCACTTTCGTTAACAGTAGTGACAGCCCGATAGATATCACGAAAGCCATAGTGTCTTGTGGATGTGTATCTGTAAGATTCCCTCAAGTATCAATCCATAAAGGAGAAAAAGGGGTAATAACAGTTTTCTTAAATACAAAGCTTGTCAGTGGTTCCTTTAGAAAAAGTGTTTATGTGGAGTCAAATGCGGAAAACGATGTGGAAATTTTGCACATCTCAGGGACTATTCAAAACGATAAAAAGAATACTTAATTTTTATATATACTCATTTATGAAAAAATTGTTTTTAGCTTTATCTTTGTTGGGAGTGATAGTCTTTGCTTCCGCATGTTCATCCGTGGATGAGCCGGTTTACAGTTGCAATAGCGATGTGAATGCTTGGGTGAAAGCCAATTTGTCTACTATTCAGCAAATGGATAGAAATCAATGGCTGCAATTAGGTGAAAATGTAAAAAGAGCTTCTTTCATTGCATTTACTGCAAAGCAGAAACAACTGTTTTGGGAGCAAAAAATCGAGGAAATATTAGTCTTTGATTGGAATGCGAACGAAAAAGAACATCTTGAACGGCTTCTATCCATGATAAAAGAGCATCCTCAATGGTTTGAGGATGCGTATCTCCGCGTCGAATCTAATAGAAAAGAGTTTGAGATTCTTACGTTTAAATGGGCTGATTATGCCCGCAACCAATTAGGCTGGAGTAAAGACTTAGTGGGAAATATTATTGCTTCAGGAAATAGACTCATAGATAAGACAGGGAAAATGGAGGTAAATGGAAACCTTGTTACGCCGAAGACCTACTCAGAAAGCTCATGTAATTGCAGCAAGGAAAGTGATTGGTGTTCATCGGATTGGAAATGCAAAAATTCTAAATGTGAGATAAAAATTAACGCATGTGGAACCTTTTGGAGACATGATTGTGACGGCGATTGCGCTCCTTGGTGAGCATGACTATTTGCAATTCTATCTGCAACAGCTTGACCAAAACAATATAGATAATGATTTTTTCTCAAGGATATTGGATGATTGCAGATAGCATAGCATAAAAGTACAATATAAACTTTCATCAAAATTCTAAATATGAAAAGATATCCTAACTATTTAATTGCCATTATGGCATTCCTTTTGCTACTTGTTACTGCTCCGTTGCGAGGTCGTTACATACCGTTTCTAATTGGCGGTGGCGATTCTGTCGTAGCTTTCATTTGCTATTTGGTATTTACCATTTGGGTATTTAAGCGCTATGACGCTAAACTCAAACACCATAGTATACTTGCTGCTATATTTGTAGGAGCTGTTTTTCCTGAACTGCTCCTCGCTTTGGATAACATTAAGCATACATGGGGAGGACCTGTACCTGACATGATCTGTCGATATTTGGGTATTATTATTGGATATAGTACCATCCTATTATCTAAGCGTAGTCATCAGATTCTTGTAGTAATTGCCGGTTTGGTTGTGGCAATACTGTTGGGGTTCATTGTTACTGATTGGTGGGACAGTATGCGCCTGCATTTCTACCACCATTAGCCCTTAATCTATAGATTTTAGATAACAGCAAGACATTACCAAATAATAAATTAGCTGATGTCTTGCCGCTTTCTTTAGCTTCATCGAATTGTGTAACGTAAGACAGATCTTTTTGTTACCTATATGACATACTGTGTAACATACAGGTAAGTATTTGGAACGATTTTAATAGGTGTCTGCGATATGAATAGAATATCTTTGCGCACAAATAGAGTTATAGATGTTATGAAACAAAAAGCCGTTGCTATTATCTTCTTATTTTTCCTGTTTGGGTGTCAGTCTGACGAAACATTACAGATCGTTCGCCAAATCGTGAAGCAGCATCCTGATTTAAATAAAGTTTTGCAGCACTATGCTACCGATTCGTTAAAGTTGAAAGCAGCAGAGTTCCTGATCGCCGGTCTGCCTTATTATTATACCTACGAAGGTGACGAATTAGAAAAGTATCGCGCGCACTTCCAACTGCATAGTAAAGGCACGCTCTATGGCGCAGAGGTAATCGATTCGCTACGGCGAAAGAACGGTGTGCTCAATCTGTCGAAGCTTATTACCCGTAGTGATTTGGAGATCTCGCCCGACTATTTGATAGAAAATATAGACTGGGCGTTCAAGGTCTGGCAGGAACAGCCTTGGGGAAAACATGTTTCTTTCGATGACTTTTGCGAATATATTCTTCCTTACCGCATCAAGGACGAACCACTCAAGTCATGGCGCGAAAAGATCTACCGAGACTTTAACCCGCTACTCGACAGCATCCGACAATTACCGGCAGGCGAAGACATCACGGTTGCGTCAAAGATCGTATTAGACTCTATCTCCCGGCGCAGATTCTATTTCACATCGATGTTCGACAACGGTCCGCACGTAGGACCCGACAACGTGGAGTGGCGTTCGGGTAACTGCCGTGAATTTGCCGACATCGTGATCTATATCTTCCGTGCTTTGGGCATTCCGTGCGGTTGCGACTACATGCCGTTGCGTGGTGATAACAACGTGGCACACTTCTGGAATTTTATTAAAGATAACAACGGACAATCTTATTACATGTATGAGAATAAGGGTCCCGATTCTGTTCATACCTTTTGGGGTATTAAGTCGAAAGTCTATCGGCAAACATTTAGTGTTAATCATGCCATGTTCAAACAACTCCCCAGAGATAAGCAAACCGTACACCCTACTTTTCGTTACCCTTGCTTTGTCGATGTGACCGCACTCTATAGTGGCAAATACGCGCGTACACTATCTATATCTGCCGAACAGTTCTTTCATAAAATGTCCCGCGATGAACCGGTTTATCTGTGCGGTGCCTCTCATCGTAACTGGCAACCATTGGTTTGTGCATATCCCGATAAGAATGGCGTGACGTTCGAGCAAGTAGAAGGTGGTGTCGTCTTTCTGGTAGCGACCTATTGTGCGGGTGATCTTGTCCCGTTATCTCCTCCGTTTGTCTTCGAAAGAGAATCAGGAGAAGTACGCTATTTCAACCCTTCTGCTGATGAAACGGAGGATATAACTTTGCTGAATAAATATCACCAGCTTTTGGAAAGCTTTCCGCAACGCATGATCAATGGAGTCTTCGAGGGGAGCAACCGACCTGATTTTCGTGAAAGTGATACCTTATATATTATAAAGACACTTCCTTTGCGCTTACACAACGTGGTCGGACTGAATAGCTGTCGGCAGTATCGATACGTGCGATATATGGGACCCAAGAAAGGATATTGTAACATATCAGAAGTCTCTTTTTATGCCGATGGGGCTGACACGGTCGCATGCAACGGCAAGGTGATTGGTACGCCCAATGGCACACATGGTGACGGCTCGCACGATGTAGGTAATGTCTACGATGGCGACCCTTATACCTCTTTCGATTACTATCTGCCCGATGGTGGATGGGCAGGGCTTGATTTGGGCACTCCCCGTACAATATCAAAGATTGTATATACCTCCCGCAATCGCGATAACTATATCCGTAAAGGGGATACGTATGAACTATTCTATTTTAATAGTGGACGATGGCAAACGCTTGGCATACAAGTGCCTCAGGCAGATTCCTTGCTGTACACGGTTCCCAAGGGAGCATTGCTCTATTTACAGAATCATTCGCGTGGCGAAGACGAGCGGATATTCGAGTATACGGATGGAGTGCAACGGTATTGGTGATATTGCGGAAGGAAATTCTAATTTTATGAAGAAAAGTTTGATTATACTTCTTTGTGTCAGTTCTGTGTTTGTTTATTCGCATCTTTTTACTGACCCTTATATTCTACCCAAATGGTTTGCATCTTTAGCGACAGTTTCAATAGTGACTGTCTATATAACCATGATGCTTTTGATGCGGAAAAGGATTTCGGTTGGTATTATAGAGCACTATACTGTTTTTGTCAGTGTTTGTTTTGTGCAAGCATGTTACGGTATAGCACAATACTATAACCTGTTTCATCCTTTATCTATTTTTAAAGTCTCCGGTAGTTTTGATAACCCGGCAGGTTATGCTGCTTGTTTGATTACTGGTATACCATTTGTTGCCGCTTTGTGGACTGCGGCGCACTATCGCTATCTACGTCTATTATTAGCTGTCACTTTTCTTTCAATTATTATAGCCATTATTCTTTCTAGGTCGAGGACAGGAATCGTAAGCATAACGTTTTTGTTTGTATTGTACCTATTCATGAATATAAAAAGCAGCATAGTAAGAACGTTAGCAATTTGTTTTTTTATAGTTGTTATGGCAGGAAGCTATTGTTTAAAAAAAGATTCAGCCAATGGTCGCTTGCTCATTTGGAGATGTGGATTGGAAATGGCGCAAGATAAACTTTGGTTCGGGCACGGTGCGGGAGGATTTGAAGCACATTATATGGATTACCAAGCGCGTTATCTTGCGGGTCATCCGGATAGCCCATATGCCAAACTTGCAGACAATGTAAAGTATCCGTTTAATGAGTATCTTGCCATATTGATAAATTATGGTATAGTCGGAATATTTATACTATTCATGATTGTAGCTGGTCTGACCTATTGTTATAAGCGCAATCCGAAAAGGACAAAAATACCGGCTGCCTATACGTTGATAGGGTTAGGTATATTTTCATTTTTCTCTTACCCATTTACTTATCCGTTTACATGGGTTGTGGCGTTATTTTGCGTTTATGTTATTATATATCCGATATTTGCAGTGTCTTCCTTTTCAAACTGGTTACGATACGTAGGATGCTTAATAATGCTTGTCGGCAGTACACTCTTTGTATACAAATTATGTATGCGTATATATTCTGAATATTGTTGGGGAACAGCTTATCAGCAGATAAGTGTTGGAAAAATGCATGACGGTATATTAGAATATTGTAGATTGGAGCAAGAGCTAACAATGAACCCCTATTATCTATATAACTATGCCTCGATATTGTATATGCAAAAATATTACAAAGAGAGTTTACGTATCGCTCAAATGTGTCGACAGTATTGGGCAGACTATGATTTAGAATTGCTCATTGGCGATAATTATGCCTCTTTACACAACTCTTCAGCAGCAGATTATTATTATAAAGCCGCTAATATGTGTCCCTCCAAATTTCTCCCGTTAGTGAAACTGCATGATTATTATAAAGATACCGAACAGTGGAGTAAGGCAAATGAAATGGCGCAGATGATCATCAAAAAAAACATGAAAATAAAGACCGCTGAGATCATGTGGATAAAAGAACAGATGAGAAAAGAAATGCTCCCCAAATGATAAAATCAACAAAACCAACTAATTACATTGCCGACCATCTTTCTGCAAGTCAGCAACAAGAGCTATTAGATAACGCTACGCTTACTTTCCACAAGCGAAATGCAACCATCGACGCTGCTGCGCATCCATGTTGTTACTATATACTTTTAGAAGGGGTTTGCTATTACGGTCATTCCGAAGGCGCTATCTACCGATTTTCCTTTCCGGGTTCTTTCCTGCATGTTCACGAGAGCCATAACGTCCGAATCACAACCGCAACTCCCGTCGTGTTAGCTCAAGTATCCAAAGACGACTTTAAACGCATCATTGGTGATACCGATTTTGACGTGATGTTGTACCGCCTGCATCTAAAGGATTTGCAGACGATGCTTTTTCTGTCGAAGCTGTCCATCCCTCAACAGATCAAATGGCTATATGCTCATAAGTACCCTCAGCATCTCCCCGTGACACTACTTGCACGTTTTATAGGGGTTAGCCCACAGTTCTTTCATAGAATACGGAAGCAACAGGGAGAAAGTCAGTACAATTAGTACTTTATATCCTGCAACTCCACCAATTTATTGACGATGGCATAGATGGTTAATCCCGCCGGCGAATGTATTTGCAGCTTGCGGGCGATATTGCGTCGGTGCGTCATGACGGTGTGGACGGAGAGGAACAGCTTGTCGGCAATGGCTTTGTTGGTCATGCCCTTGACCACGCAGGTAATAATCTCTTTTTCGCGCTGGCTGAGCATTTCCGGCTCGGCTTCCATTTCCGGTGCTTTGTGGCGGGCAACAAAGTCATGGGCTGCGCATTGCAACCGTTGCTCGATCTGCTTGACGGCAGGAACGAAGAGATGGTCTTCTACGCGGCAGTGCGATATCAAATCCTCTTCGCAGTTGAAGATGTCGAACAGTACGGCATTCAGGCGATTGTTGTTCTCCTTGCCGGGGTAGTACTTGATGATGATATTCTTTAGCTCGGTGAGCTTGGTCGCGATCTCGTTGTGGTGCTGGGCAAAGGTGTCGATGTCGTAGTGCTCCGACAAGTTGCCTTCCAGCAATCGGTCTACATAAGTAAAGACCGACTTGTTCTCGTACTCCATGTGTCGGCGTACCTCCTTGACATATTCGTCGTAGAACTTCATGATGAGGGCGGCAATATCGCCGTTGCCCGAATAATCAATCGATTCGATCAGTTTGCGACGAATGGCAGGCAGGTCGAAGTCGAGGAAATAGTTGTGTGCCTGCTTGAGGTAATCCATCAACGCAGCGATGGAAAAGGCATTCTCCGCCTCGTTGTAGACATAACCATCGTCGGTAATGAAATTGGCTACCGCCAGAAACGTGCGATAATCCACCTGCTGTGCATCGCACACATCCTTTACGCTTTTGTCGCCGAAGCCCAGCGAAAGTCCGAAGCGACTCATCACCATCAGCAGCGAGAAGTTCTCGCTGATAAGGTCGCTCATCTTGTCGGTAGCATTGTATTTTTGCTTGGTCATACCCGGTAAGCTGTTATGAATTGGGTTGCAAAGTAACTACTTTTAGTTGAAATTCCCAAAAAGACGAAAGTTTGGGCGTCCTTTTGTTTCTTTAACTATAAATATTAGTTTGTCAACTAAAAACTCTCGTTATTTGCAGCAAATATTGATAACGATGAAAGGATTAACCGCAAAAGAAGAAGAAATCATGGACTTTTTCTGGGAGAAAGGTCCGTTGTTTGTAAAGGAGATGCTGACGTTCTACGAAGAGCCGAAACCGCATTTCAACACCCTGTCGACCATTGTGCGTGGGTTGGAAGAGAAAGGCTACGTGGCACACCACACGTATGGAAACACTTACCAATACTATGCAGCGGTCAATAAAGCCGATTTCGGCAAAGGCTCCCTGCGTAGCGCGGTGAGCAAGTATTTCAACAACTCTTATCTCAACGCCGTATCATCGCTGGTGCAGGAGGAAGAGATCTCGCTCGACGAGCTGAAGCAGCTCATAGCCGAAGTAGAGCGCCGTCGTCCATAGCCCCATCTCTCATTTGTCAATTTTTAATTTTTAAATTCTAACGTTCAATCTCCATGGGTCTATTCTTTGTCTACATCGTAAAATCGGCTGTCTGCCTGGCAGTATTCTACCTCTTCTACCGGTTGCTGCTAAGTCGTGAAACGTTTCATCATTTCAATCGGGTGGCGTTGCTGGGCATCCTGTTATTGTCGTTTGTGTTGCCGCTGATCGAAGTAACGGTAGGGCGACAGTCGGGTATGAATCAGGCAGTGCTTACCATAGAGCAATGGTTGCTACTCATGACGCCCGTCCATGTCGAGGCGGCGCCGACAGCGGCACAGTCGCCCGGATGGATGCACGCGGCGCTCCTTGTCTACTTGGCAGGCGTACTCTTCTTTGTGGGGCGACACCTCTACTCTTTGATCAAATTGGGCATGTTTTTGCGTACCGGCAAGCGAACGGGCATAACGCCCTATTACAGCACAAGCGCCAAAGTCACTCTGATTGTGCACGACCGTCCTATTGCCCCCTTCAGCTGGATGCGCTACATCGTCATCTCGCAGCGCGACCTGAACGAAAGCGGACGGGAGATATTGGCACACGAGTTAGCGCATATTCGCTACCGCCACACCTTCGACCTGATGGTGGCAGACGTGGCGATTTTCTTTCAATGGTTCAATCCGGCAGCGTGGTTGTTGAAGCAGGAGTTGCAGAACATCCACGAGTATGAATCCGACGAGAACGTCATCAAACAAGGCATCGATGCACAACAATATCAACTCTTATTAATTAAAAAAGCTGTCGGTACAAGGCTCTACTCTATGACCAACAGCTTTAATCACAGTAAACTTAAAAAGCGTATCACTATGATGAAACGAGAAAAATCAAACCAGTGGGCACGCGCGAAGTATCTGTATGTACTTCCGTTGGCTGCCGTTGCAGTAACAGCGTTTGCCCGTCCCGAAATCTCTGCCTTAACGGATGAGATTTCAGCCGTCAAAGTTACGGATTTGACAACAATGACCGAAACAAAAACACCGGAAACTTCGCCGGTGGCAGTAAAAGACACGCTCAAGCCCCGTTTTGTGCCGGTTCCGGTGCAGGAACGACAGGGCAGAAAGGCGCCCGACGAATTGCAGGCAGGCGAAACCATGCCCGAATTTCCGGGCGGGATGAAAGCCATGGCGCAGTACCTGACCGACCATGTGCGTAACACCGACAAAACGGGTGATGGCAGAGTCGTTGTGCGGTGCATTATCGGCACCAATGGCGCCGTCACCGGCGTACAGGTAATGAGATCGCTCAATCAGGCGGCAGATGCCGAAGCCATCCGGGTAGTGCAGACGATGCCCAAATGGAAACCGGCAACCTCGAACACGGGCGAACCGATGCCGGCAGTCTACACCATCCCCGTTGCTTTCGGCAAACAGGATGCGGCAGCAGTCGAGATGACAGGCGGGGTATCGGTGGCGCGCCGCATGCCTGCCCCTGCACCTCCGTTGGAATTAGTTTTGTACGAACGGAAAACCGGAGAACCGGTGAAAGACCAACCGCTTATATTAGTCAACGGACACGAAATGAGCCACGAACTGATAAGCGCTATCGACCCGAGTAAGATTGCCTTCATCGCGGTGCGGAAAGACGAGAAGACACTCGAAGCGTATGGCGAACGAGGGAAAAACGGCGTAGTAGAGATCGTACTGAGGAAGGATGACGACGAGGAGAAGGAGGAGGAGACAGACAAATTGCTCGTAACACCCACTTTGACGGTAAGCAGCTCCTCACGAGGCGTGCTGAAGGTCAATAAGCGTCGGGTAACAACAGCATCTGCCGGAGAGGAGACCTTCAACGGCATGATACTCGACAAAGCGGGCAAGCCGGTGATCGGCGCTACCGTGATCATCGAAGGCAGATCGAGTGGCGCCGTAACCGACAAAGAGGGCAAGTTCTCCATCATCGGCCAGAGCGGCGACAAGCTTCAAATCAGGTACGTCGGCATGAAAACGGTCAGCGTTGCCGGTGCAAAGAAAATGATCGTTATCTTGGACAACGAATAACAACCGGCTCTATAACTCCCCTCCTTCAGGAAGGAGGGGAGTTGAAAACATCTCCTTACTAGTACCCACAGAATTCGTTATAGAGCCATAGAGTCTAACGGTCTCGGGGTATGAAACCACTATATTTAACGAAAATTATCTTATTGTTTACGCATTTGCCATTAGCTACATTAGATTTTATTGATACATTTGCTCATTAAAAATAGTCTATATCCTAAAAATGTGACAGTAAATGAAATCAAAAACGATTAGCAGACGTGACTTCTTAAAGAATATCGGTATGGCAAGTGCAGGTGTGATGCTTGCCGCAAGTCCGTGGCTTTCGGCTTTCTCGGAAATTGTACACACGAAAGGCGACAAATGTCGTCTGGCAATTATCGGTCCCGGTTCGCGAGGACGTTTCTTGATGAGTTTTTTAGTTAAAAACCCCAAGGTGGATATTGTTGCCTTGTGTGATATCTATCAACCCTCTATTGACGAAGCGTTAACGCTGGCGCCCCAAGCCAAGGTGTACAACGATTATCGCAAGCTATTGGAAGATAGAAGCATTGACGGTGTCGTGATAGCAGTACCACTGAACAAACACTGCCAGATCGCATTAGATGCTTTTGATGCCGGCAAACACGTTTTTTGCGAAAAAGCCATTGGTTACACCATGGACGAATGCTTCCGTATGTATCGCAAACATATTGATACGCGACAGATTTTCTTTACCGGTCAGCAGCGTTTGTTCGACCCACGCTATATCAAAGTGATGGAAATGATCCATGCCGGTACGTTTGGCGATATCAATGCGGTACACACCTTCTGGAATCGCAACGGCGACTGGAGGCGTCCGGTACCGTCGCCCGAACTGGAAAGACAGATAAACTGGCGACTTTACAAAGAATCGTCCAAAGGGTTAATGACCGAATTGGCTTGTCATCAATTACAAGTGGGTACTTGGGCATTACAACGGCTACCCAATAAGGTGATGGGACAAGGTGCCATTACCTTCTGGAAAGATGGGCGCGAGGTGTACGACAACATTAGCTGCATCTACATTTTCGACGACGGCGTAAAAATGACATTCGATTCGGTAATATCCAACAAATTCTACGGATTGGAAGAGCAGATTCTGGGGAATCTGGGTACAGTGGAGCCGGAAAAAGGGAAGTATTACTTTGAAACGATCCCGCCTGCGCCCGGCTTCTTACAGATGATAAACGAGTGGGAAAATAGTCTGTTCGAATCCATACCTTTTGCCGGTACCAGTTGGGCGCCCGAATCTGCCAACGAAAATAAGGGCGAATATATCTTGGGAGAACGTCCCAAGAGCGACGGCACCTCGTTGCTACTCGCGGCTTATGTCGAAGCAGTCATTACCGGCAAACAGCCGCCCCACATTG
Organism: Prevotellaceae bacterium; assembly: GCA_031262085.1. Taxonomy (GTDB): domain Bacteria; phylum Bacteroidota; class Bacteroidia; order Bacteroidales; family Bacteroidaceae; genus Bacteroides. Next base: position 6,279 of record JAISIN010000103.1, on the reverse strand, counting down.
CCGAAGAGGGTTACTATGCCACCATGCTCTGCCTGCTGGGACACGAAGCCCTCGAACAAGGACGCATAATTAGTTTCCCCGACGAATACAAACTCAATTATCTCAACCATCAAGCAAAGAGTTTATGAAAGATACTATCATCACCGCCCGACAAAAAAAGATAGAACTCATCACACTACTGATGTGCTTTGTCGTGGCTAATTTGTGCAACCTGTATGCCATTATTGAGTATGGAACCCCTTTTTCCGAGCTGATCACATCGATATTCTATGTGCTCATATTCACGGTGGTGCTCTATGTCGTCTGGACAGCAGTACGTTTGCTCTTTTATCGTATTAAAAGCATTTTCATTCAAAACAAATAGTAACTATGGTAACGCGAAGAGATTTTTTAAAGACTATGTCGCTGGCATCTGCAGGAGTGGCAATAGGCGGTGCGAGCAATCTGCTGAATGCAAGCACACTAAGTGCTCCCAATAAAAAACAGCGCAGCGATAAAGTAAAGATTGCCTATATAGGCATTGGCAATCGTGGCGAGCAAATAATAAGAGATTTTGCACGCACCGAACGGGTAGAAGTGGTGGCGCTGTGTGATGTTGATATGGGGGACCGGCAGACGCAAGGGGTGATGCAGATGTACCCCAAAGCAAAACAATTCCGCGATTTTCGTGAACTGTTCGACAAGGCAGGTAATGAGTTTGAGGCTGTGGCGATTGCCGTTCCCGACCATTCTCACTTCCCCATCAGTATGCTGGCTCTGTCCGAAGGCAAACATGTCTATGTAGAGAAACCTATGGCACGTACTTTCAATGAGTGCGAGCTGATGATACAGGCAGCCCGTCGTCATCCTAACTTAGCTACGCAGATGGGTAATCAAGGACATTCCGAAGCCAACTATTTTCAGTTCAAGGCATGGAAAGAGGCAGGTATTATTAAAGACGTAACAGCCATCACGGCTCACATGAATAATATTCGCCGTTGGCATAAATGGGATGCTACTATTTATAAATATCCCGAGGCTCAACCTCTCCCCCAAGATATGGATTGGTCTACCTGGCTGGGAGCTGCCGCCTATCACGACTACAACGAGAAATACCATCAGGGTGAATGGCGTTGCTGGTACGACTTCGGAATGGGAGCATTAGGCGATTGGGGTGCACATATTCTCGATACCTGCCATGAATTCCTTGAACTGGGGTTACCCTACGAGGTATCGATGCTTTACGAAAAAGGACACAACGACTTTTTCTATCCATTTTCGTCGACCATTCTGTTTCGTTTCCCCGCTCGTCGCGATATGCCGCCGGTAGATGTTACTTGGTACGACGGGTTGGATAATCTGCCGCCAATACCGGCAGGTTATGGCGTGTCGGGCTTAGACCCCAACATTCCTTCCACCAATCAGGGAGACACCCCACCGGCTAAACTGAACCCGGGTAAGATTATCTACTCTAAGGAATTGACATTCAAAGGAGGCACACACGGCAGCACACTCTCCATTATACCCGAAGAGAAAGTCAAAGAAATGGCAGACAAATTGCCCGAAGTACCTCAAAGTCCGTCCAATCACTTCGAGAACTTCTTACTTGCATGCAACGGCATCGAGAAAACTCGCTCTCCATTCGAGATTGCCGGCGTATTGAGTCAGGTGTTCTCTCTGGGGGTAGTGGCGCAACGCCTCAATACTCAACTGTTTTTTGACAGTCGTACCAAAGAGATTACCAACAATGCCTTTGCCAACGCTATGTTGACAGGAATACCACCACGCAAGGGATGGGAAGAATTTTATAAATTATAAAAGAAACATCATGAGAAAGAAATTATTAATGATCGGATTGCTACTTTGTGCCACAGCGCTGTCGGCACAAGACTGGACACCTCTATTCAACGGCAAGAATCTAAGTGGTTGGAAAAAACTCAATGGAAAAGCCGAATACAAGGTAGTAGATGGTGCGATTGTAGGCTATACCAAACAGGGTACACCCAACACTTTTTTGGCAACCACCCGCAACTATGGTAACTTCATACTTGAATTTGACTTTAAAATTGACGACGACTTGAACTCAGGAGTACAATTCCGCAGCGAAAGCAAAGAAGATTACCGGAACGGACGTGTACATGGTTATCAGTTTGAAATCGACCCGTCGCCACGAGCTTGGACAGGAGGCATCTATGATGAAGCCCGCCGAATGTGGATTTATCCGATGACGATCAACCCATCGGCAAAAAGTGCCTATAAAAACGGACAGTGGAACAAAGCACGCATCGAAGCGATCGGAAACTCTCTCCGCACGTGGGTAAATGGGATACCGTGTGCCGATATATGGGACGACATGACGCCCACAGGTTTTATTGCGTTGCAAGTACATAGCATAGGAAATAATGCTTCTCAAGAAGGGAAGAGCGTCAGTTGGAAGAATATTCGCATTTGTACCGTCAATCCGGAACAGTACCAAACCCCCGCAACCCCCGCAACTCCCGAAGTAAATTGTATCGTCAATACGATTTCACCACGCGAAGCACAAGAGGGATGGAAGTTACTTTGGGATGGAAAAACCAGCAACGGTTGGCGCGGCGCCCGTCTTACCACCTTCCCTCCTAAGGGATGGAAAATGGAAGACGGCATACTGAAGGTACTCAAAAGCGGTGGATCCGAATCGGCCAACGGAGGCGACATTGTAACTACCGCTACCTACAAGAATTTCATGCTGTCGGTCGATTTCAAAATTACAGATGGCGCCAACAGCGGCATCAAGTATTTTGTGGATCCGACGATCAACAAGGGGGCTGGTTCTGCTATCGGATGCGAGTTTCAGATTCTGGATGACGAAAAGCATCCCGATGCCAAAGCCGGAATAAAAGGCAACCGTAAGTTGGGCGCGTTGTACGACCTCATTCCTGCACCCGACGATAAACCGTATATAAAAGGACAGTTCAATACCGCCCTCATTATTGTACGCGACAACCAAGTAGAGCATTGGCTGAATGGCACCAAGCTCATTGAATATTTGCGCAATAACCAAGAATGGAACGCTTTAGTAGCTTACAGTAAATACAGAAACTGGGAGAACTTCGGCAATGCTACCGAAGGCTACCTGTTACTGCAAGATCACGGCGATGAAGTTTGGTTCAAAAACATCAAGATAAAGGAACTGAAGTAAATGACATTGCCCCTTCCTCACATCTACAAACCGCTTCCCGACTCGGTCGGGGGCGGTTTGTTATATGTATGGTTTCCGGTTATGCACACACGAGCAGACCTTGTTTTTTATAGTCCGAAACCGAAAGCAGCGCTCATGCAAACGGCATACCGCATTCGCGGTGAATTGGAACGTTTAGAGCAGATAGGCAACTATTACAACCCCGACAGCGAGTTGGCTATTATCAATAGGCAGGCTGCGATTGTACCGGTTTCTCCGAGTGACGAACTCTACCGGATAATAGCGATGTGCCTGAAGTACCATGAAAAGACACAAGGTTACTTCGACATTACCATTTGTTCCACTCATTATACAAAAGATACCATTCGTGACGTCGTGCTGTGTCCCGATGGTCGGACGATTTTTTTTCGCCGGTCGGGCATTCACCTCAATCTTTCCGGCTTTCTGAAAGGATATGCACTGGAGAGGTTGCGCCCATTGCTACAAATCGACGGCATTGAGCATGCGCTGATCAACTTGGGCAACAGTTCGGTAATGGGTATTGGTAATCATCCCACCGGCTCAGGATGGAAGGTGTACGTCTCTCACTGTAAAAAGAGCGTGACACTACACAACGAATGTCTGACCATCTCGGGCAATGATTCGGCAACACGTCGACACATTGTTAATCCGACCAACGGATGCTTCGTAACAGGAATGAGACAAGTGGCAATCGTAACACCCGATGGAGCTATCGGCGAAATATATGCCACAGCTTTGTTCGCCTCCGAGGGTGAATGGCAAGGAGCAACTACAATTGTCAATCGTCAATTGACAATTGTCAATTGAATTATACTACCTTTGCGCACAAATTAGCAACACGAATGATCATGAACCTTCAACAAATACGCTCTGATTTCCCCATCCTTTCGCGCACGGTGTATGGCAAGCCGCTGGTTTATCTTGACAATGGAGCCACGACCCAGAAGCCGCGATGCGTGGTCGAATCGATTGTCGACGAATACTACTCTGTCAATGCCAACGTGCACCGGGGGGTACATTTCCTCTCGCAAAAGGCTACCGAGTTGCACGAAAGCAGTCGCGAAACCGTCCGCCGTTTCATCAATGCCCGCAGCACCAACGAGATCGTCTTCACCCGCGGCACGACCGAAAGCATCAACCTGCTGGTGTCGAGCTTCGGCGAAGCCCTTATGCAAGAGGGCGACGAGGTGATTCTCTCCGTCATGGAGCACCACAGTAACATTGTGCCCTGGCAACTGCTTGCCGGGCGCAAAGGCATCAAGTTACGCGTAATTCCGATGAACGACCGCGGCGAGCTGTTGCTCGACGAGTACGAGAAGCTCTTCACTCCCCGAACCCGTATGGTCGGCATCACGCAGATCTCTAATGTGCTGGGTACGGTCAACCCCGTCGGCGAGATGATAGCTACGGCACATGCACACAACATTCCGGTGGTGATAGACGCTGCCCAATCCATCCCCCATATCGCTGTCGATGTGCAGCAACTCGACGCCGACTTTCTGGTTTTCTCGGCGCACAAGGTGTACGGACCTACCGGCGTAGGTGTGCTCTACGGCAAGGAGACGTGGCTCGACCGCCTTCCGCCTTATCAGGGAGGCGGTGAGATGATCCGGCACGTTTCGTTTGAGCATACCACGTTCAACGAACTGCCGTTCAAGTTCGAAGCCGGCACGCCCGATTATATCGGTACTACCGGACTGGCAAAAGCTTTAGATTATGTCACAGCCATCGGCATCGACCACATTGCTGCCTACGAACACGGGCTGACCGACTATGCCACCCGTCGGTTACAAGAGATACCCCATATTCGTATCTTTGGCGAAGCAGCCCGGAAAGGTAGCGTCATCTCTTTCCTTGTGGGTAACATTCACCATTTCGATATGGGTACGCTGCTCGACCGTCTGGGCATTGCCGTCCGCACCGGACATCATTGTGCCCAGCCGCTGATGCAGCGATTGGGTATCGAAGGCACCGTGCGTGCCTCGTTCGCCCTCTATAACACCCGGGAGGAGATTGATGCGCTGGTTGCAGGGATAGAGCGGGTGAGCAAGATGTTTTCTTGAATAAATTGCCCGTCACAACATCCCTTTATAGAAATACATTTTATTATAATAAGTGTCAAACGCCTCTTCCGTCAGCTCCGTCGGAGTGCGGAACAGCCCGTACACCGCCGAGCCGGAACCGCTCATCGAAGCATATACGGCTCCCTGCCGATACAGCTCCTCTTTGATTCGCCCGATCACCGGATATTGCGGAAAGATGCTTGCCTCGAAATCGTTCACCAACGCATCGCGCCATTCGTGTATGGGGCGCTCCACAACCTCGAGTACCGACACCTCCGGTCGACGGGGGGTGATGCGGGCAAACGCTTCGCGGGTAGAGACAGACACATCGGGCTTTACGATCACTAACTGATAACCGCGCAGCCATACACACGCAGGCGAGAACACATTGCCTATTCCTTGGGCATATACCGGCATGTTGTCGATAAAGAAAGCACAGTCGGCGCCCAGCAGGGCAGCATACCCTTCCAACTCGCTGTCGGTGAGCTGTAACGCAAACCGCTCGTTAAGCAGCTTGAGCATATAGGCGCCGTCTGCCGAACCGCCGCCCAAGCCGGCGCCTGTCGGTATCTGCTTATACAGATAAATATCTATCGGCGGCAAGCCGAACCGCTCGTCGAGCAGATGATACGCTCTGACCACCAGATTGTCGGCGGCATTGCCGGCTACGGGCACGCCGCTTTGATACAAACGGCAACGGTCGGCGCTGTCGGAGCGGAGCGTCACCTCCAGCGCATCGGTCAGCGGAATGGGATAAAACACAGTCTCCAGGTCATGATAACCGTCGGGTCGCTTTGCCACAACGTTCAGTCCCAGATTGATTTTGGCATTGGGGAATGTGAGCATGGTTTATAAATTGTGCGTGCAAAGTTAGAAACTTATCACATGAAAAGAAGCAGTGAGAGAGAGAAAGCAGTAACTTTCCTCTAAAAAAGTGCCCTGATATAGAGTCTGTCGTATATGTAAGTTTCTTGTATTCAGCAGCCTTTCAAATTATGCTATAAGATAGAAGACACAAAGAGTCGTGGGGCGGCA
>JAISIN010000083.1 GCA_031262085.1 Prevotellaceae bacterium | reverse complement strand
AAACGAGTATGGTCGCTTTAATCAAGTATTCGTTAGCTATCAGGCTTTTTTTTAGCAGCCTCCTGTCGTTGGTAGGCAAGTTCGGGCAGTATGAAAAGTAGTGCGTTGTAATACGTTTCGACAGGCATCTTTTCACGTGCATTTAAGATGGAATAGGCAAAAGCTCTGTATTCTTGTAGCCATTCATCGTCCGTTAGTTCTATATTCTCCCCCGATAGCTTGAAGAAGCGGAGTTCGGCAAATTGCATCATTTCCTTTTCTGTTTGCATTCTCTTTTACTTTAAGTTCTAAAAAAAGCCACCTCCCTTGCATGGCATACAAAGGAAATGGCGTCTTATTGATACATGCACAAGTTTGCACTTGGGCATATACTGTTCTCAGTCATCGTTTAGGTGCTGTAAAGATACGGTTGTCCTCACTCGGTTCTGTTACGCTTGTGTTAAGTTACTATGTAGAGAGCCTCACTCAAACGACATACATAGAACATTTGTAAACTCAAATATGTTTTTCGTATCACAATATTCCATGACTTATTGATATTTAATATATATTGAGCATAACTTAGCCAAGTCGTTTCTTCACAAACAAGAAACTCAATAAACGAGTTTCCTTTGATACACTTTATATCCATTGTTTTCGCTTTCGGAAGGTTTACTTTAACCGAAACGCAGGGGATGTAAATACGATATTACAGCCTACTAATTGAAAATATAGATGTCATATCAAAAAAAAATGCCTCTTTTAATATTGTCGTGTAAAATTAACTTGTACATTTGCCACATCTTTGGCAGAGAAGTGATTCAATGCCATAGTTGACATATTGAAAACGAAAGCGTTTACGATATTATCCTTTACTTGAAATCTGGACAATTTCAACTCCTAAGGGTAATAGACAAGAACGCTCACGTCAATGCTATATACTTGCCACTATTGGGTATAATATATAACAGAGGCGTGGGCTATTGTTTGTTACTTAGGAGTAGGCCGTCCAGAGCCTCAAGTAAAGTAACCTACAATAGCTCCACGCTTTTTTTGTGTCCGTAAACCACGATACTTTCGATAGCCGAATTTCAGGATTCTTACAATTTATTATGATAAGCCTTTGATTGCCCGTTCTTACTACTAATCTGTTATTAATAATTAAAAAACAACAAGTGTATGAAAAGATTATCTGTGTGGCTATGCATTATTTTATATGCAACTACAACTTATGCAGCAAATCCTGTGTCGGTGAAATTTGGAAATCCTTCAATCTTTAAACAAAGAGTTAAAGCTGTGATTGAATTTGATTACTCCAACGCTAAAGTCGGTAAAAAAGACTTGAATACCTACCTAAAAGATCGCGGGGAGAATTTTGTAAGAGATTGGCCTCAAGATAAAATCACAGCAGGCAACCTATTTATAACCCAATTCAATAAAAAAAACAAAGATGGGCTACAAATAGTAGCAAACACAGAAACTGCTACTTATAAGATTATTGTACATGTACAGGATTTGGATATGGGCAACCCTGCATCATCCTTTATTCCATTTAGTCCCGCCAAAAGTGGAGGATGTATCATGAGTGGAATAATTGAGATTATGGATATTAACGCAAATAATATCGTTTGTAGTCTATCTGTCAATAAGGTTAAAGGTATGAAAAGTGTATCTGAAACTTCACGTATAGGACTAATGTATTATGATTTAGCGAAATGTGTTTGCGATTTGATTGAAGATAGCCCAAATGAGGTGATTGTACCTGATGAAGAAGTAGAAAGTAAAACGGAAGAGGTACAAGATAGTTCGGATGAGCTTAACGTGATTAATGTAGAAGAAATAGAAAGTAAAACGGAAGAGGTCAAAAAGAGCATTCCGAGCAAAAGCAAATTAACCTATCCGCGCTTTCACATGGGGATTCGGGCAGGAGGGACGAGTAACACATATGCTGGTGATGGTTTCGCTTTCCCATACGGAGGAATTGCGATGGATTTTAGAATTGCTCCTATACCCTTGTATATTGAAACAGGATTCTACTACATGAACAAAGGATTTCGAATAAATGGTTCACATTCAAACAATACAGCTATCATGCCACTCGTTAGTAGTTATCATTTCTATTTGACAAAGAAAATGTCCATTCAGCCTTTTATGGGTGGTTATGTTGGTTATGGTCTTGATGCAGAAAACATTGATGCGGGAATAAGAGTAGGTTGTGGTTGGAACTTTTCCCGTTTATATGTCAATATGGGTTACGATTATGGCTTAATCAAATATGAGAACTATTATTTTAATAATAGTAATGGCACTGCATTCATCACAATAGGATTCAATTGGGCTGGAAGCCGATAGAGAAAATAGTAAACAATATTCAAATATATCATTAGGACGACCAGCGATAGCATTAGCTTGTTGATAATTATTCTGTCCTGAATGTTTCGGATGACAATATAGCAGAAGATTTGGATTATAGATATTTTCGTCTTATTGCTTGTTGTATAACCGCAAACATATAAATGATATAAAGGCGAATAAAAAACAACTATTAAAACAGAAACTAATAAAAGGACACAGTGCGTGTTATTGTGCCCTTTTCATTTTGAAAACCCCTTTTTATAAAAGAGATAGCTACTATCGAAACCAATATTATTAAATGAAGTATGTACTTGTAACTGGAGGCTCTCGCGGCTTGGGACGTGCTGTATGTCACCGACTAGCACAAGAAGGATTAGCCGTCATCATTAATTATCAGTCGAACCAAGAGGCTGCCGAAGAGACACTACAGCTGATACTCGATGCAGGAGGCACAGCCGAATTACTCCCGTTTGATGCTGCCGACCCGGTTTCCATCGAGCAAGCGCTCGAAGCATGGGAAGAACAACACCCCGATAATTACATCTCCGTGCTGGTGAACAATGCCGGTATCCGCCGCGACAACCTGTTGGTGTTCATGCAGAACGAACAGTGGCACGATGTTCTCAACACCAGTCTCAACGGTTTCTTCTACATCACCCGCCGACTGCTGAAAAATATGATGGCAAATCGCTGTGGACGCATCATCAACATGACCTCGCTTTCAGGCATCAAAGGATTGCCCGGACAAGTAAACTACTCGGCTGCTAAAGCTGCACTTATCGGTGCAACCAAAGCATTGGCACAAGAAGTTGCTTCGCGTAAAGTGACCGTCAACGCCGTAGCGCCGGGATTTATTGCGACCGATATGACCAAAGACCTCGATGAAAGCACCTTGAAGAAGATGATACCAATGGGACGTTTCGGGGGTGCCGACGAAGTAGCTGCGCTTGTAAAATTCTTAGTCTCCGATGAAGCTTCCTACATCACCGGTGAGGTAATCTCCATCAATGGAGGGTTATACACTTAACATTTTACATCTGCAAAACAGATGCCTACATAAAATTGAGATAAAAAATATGATGCACAATACAAAAGTAGTAATTACCGGTATGGGTATCTGGTCGTGTCTGGGCACCTCACTCAACGAAGTGCGGCAGTCGCTCTACAACGGTCGCTCCGGTATCGGTATTGACCCAGCCCGTTTAGAATATGGTTACCGTTCGGCACTTACCGGTGTAGTAGAGCGTCCAGCACTGAAAGGAGTGATTGAACGCCGCCTGCGTATCGGACTTTCGGAAGAGGCGGAATATGCTTTCATGGCATCGCGCGATGCTTTCAATCAAGCTGGTATTGACGATGACTACATGCTAAATAATGAAATAGGCATCATCTTCGGAAACGACTCGTCGGCAAAGCCGGTTATCGAAGCCGCCAACATCATGGCAGAAAAGCACGACTCGGCACTGCTCGGTTCAGGTTTGATATTTCAGTCGATGAACTCTACCGTCAACATGAACCTGAGTACCATTTTCCATCTGCGCGGCATCAACTTTACCGTAAGTGCCGCTTGTGCCAGCGGTTCACACTCCATCGGATTAGGCTATATGCTCATCAAGCAAGGCTTTCAAGATGTGGTATTGTGTGGCGGTGCTCAAGAAACCAACTACTACTCCATGGCAACTTTCGATGCACTCAACACCTTCTCCATCCGTATGGACGAACCGACAAAAGCATCGCGCCCCTTCGACCGCGACCGCGACGGTTTGATACCCAGTGGCGGTGCAGCGGCATTGGTACTCGAATCTTATGAACATGCCGTGGCACGTGGTGCCAACATCTTGGCAGAGGTATGCGGTTATGGCTTCTCCTCTAATGGCGAAGGAATATCGCAGCCCAGCGACAACGGGTCAGTGATTGCCATGACACGCGCACTCAACGATGCTGACATGGCTGCCGATGACATTGACTACATCAATGCCCATGCCACCTCTACCCCACAAGGCGACATGTTCGAAGCAATAGCCCTCGAACGAATGTTTGCCGGTAAACACGCCTTAATAAGCTCTACCAAATCAATGACCGGACACGAATGTTGGATGGCAGGTGCCAGCGAAATCGTCTATTCTATATTAATGATGCAACACCATTTCGTGGCACCCAACATCAATTTGGAGCATCCCGATGAACATGCCGCCAAGCTCAACCTCACTGCCCGGACAGTAGATACGGAGGTCAATACCGTACTATCCAACTCGTTTGGTTTTGGTGGCACCAATAGTGCCCTTGTTATTCGAAAAATATAACTTACACACCCGTAGTCACATGAAAATGAATATGTTTGTTCCTCTACAAAAAGCATATAACCAAGAGCACCTTACAGCCCGCGAAGCGCAGCACAAAGCGGAGTTCATTGCTTTTGGTCCCATTGTGTTTCAAGTAGCCCGACTGATGATAAAATTCGGCATTCTCGACAGGTTAAACAACAGTAGCGAAGGTATGACACGCGAAGAGATAGCACACGAAGCACATCTGAGTGACTATGCTGCACAGGTACTTACCGAAGCTTCACTGACCATCGGTATCATTTTGGTAGATACGGATACCGCTCGCTTTACGCTCTCCAAGACAGGATGGTTCCTACTCAACGATGCGATGACCCGAGTCAATCTTGATTTCAATCACGATGTTAATTACGAAGGTTGGTTTCACTTGGAGGAAGCACTTACCAAAGGCAAACCTGCCGGGTTGAGCCACTTCGGAACATGGAACACCGTTTACGAAGGATTGTCACAACTACCCGAACAAGTGCAGAAGAGCTGGTTCGCGTTTGACCATTACTATTCCGACCATTCATTCCCCGAAGCGTTGAAGATTGTCTTCGGGCATCAATCCACCCGCACCCTACTCGATGTGGGAGGGAACACCGGCCGGTGGGCTATGCGCTGTGTGGAGTACGATGCACACGTGCAGGTCACCATCATGGACCTGCCCCAACAGTTGGCTTTGATGCAACAACAAACTGGCAGTAAAACAGGTGCTGAACGTATCGGCGCATATCCTATCGACCTACTTAACGACAGCGCACCTTTCCCTACCAGTCCCACTTTTGATGCCATCTGGATGAGTCAGTTTCTCGATTGCTTCGGTGAAGCAGAAATCGTTAGCATCCTGTCACGAGCTGCACGAATTATGACTCCCGACACTCGCCTTTATATTATGGAGACATTCTGGGACCGTCAACGTTTCGACACTGCAGCCTTCTGTCTTACACAAATATCACTCTACTTCACTGCCATTGCCAACGGGAACAGCAAAATGTATCACTCCGATGATATGCGCCGATTGGTCGAAGCAGCCGGACTAACCGTCGAAACAATACACGACGGACTGGGACAAGGACACAGCATCATGGTGTGCAGAACCTTACAATAAGGAATAACAATATAATAATCAGATAAATATAACATTATAATGGAAAGAAAAGAGATAGAACAAATTGTAACAGAATTCCTCATCGACGACTTGGAAATAGATGCGGAGAAGATTACACCGGATGCCAAGTTGAAAGACGACTTGGGCATTGACAGTTTGGATTTTGTGGACATCGTAGTCATTGTAGAGAAGAAGTTCGGCTACAAGAT
>JAISIN010000058.1 GCA_031262085.1 Prevotellaceae bacterium | reverse complement strand
CATCAGCACCGGCTTCTTGTTGCGGCGCAGGATGGAGGCTACCTCCATGTCGAGGTCGGTGACGCCGGTCATGACGTCCACCACGAACAAGATGATGTCGGCCTCTTCGACGGCCAGCAACACTTGCTTGCGTATCTCTTCTTCAAAGATGTCGTCGGAGTTGACCACCCATCCGCCGGTGTCGACTACTGAAAACTCGCGTCCGTTCCATTCGGACTTCCCATATTGGCGGTCGCGCGTGGTACCGGCTTCTTCGTTGACGATGGCCCGACGGCTTTGTGTCAAGCGATTAAAGAGGGTGGACTTGCCCACATTGGGTCGTCCCACGATGGCTACTAAATTTCCCATAATTGTTGGTTTAATCCTGTTGATAACCGAAGTTGCGTAGCTCTTTGTCCGAGCTGCGCCAATCCTTGTCCACCTTGACAAAGGTCTCCAAGTAGATGGTTTTGCCGAAGAAGCGTTCCAGTTCGCGTCGCGCCTCGGTGGCTACCTTTTTCAGTGCGCGTCCCTGCCGGCCTATGATGATGCCTTTTTGCGAGTCGCGCTCCACATAGATGACGGCATGGATGTTTATCTTCCGTGCCTCCTCTTTAAACTGTTCCACCACCACTTCCACCGCGTAGGGTATCTCTTTGTCGTAGTAGAGCAGTATCTTTTCGCGGATGATTTCGGTGACGAAGAAGCGTGCCGGCTTGTCGGTCCACTGCTCTTTGTCGAAGTAGGGCGGCGACTCGGGCAGCAACTCCTTCACCCGCCGCATCACTTGGTCCACGTTAAACTTGTTGGCTGCCGAGAGGGGCAGTATCTCCGCGCGCGGCAGCTGTTCGTGCCACGCCTCCACCAGCGCGGTCAGCTGCTGCTGGTCGGAGAGGTCTATTTTGTTGATGAGCAGCAGCACGGGCACCTCCATTTGCGCTACGCGCGCCACGAAGTCGCTGTGCTTGTCGGGTGTCTCCACCACGTCGGTCACGTACAGCAAGATGTCCGCATCGGTCAGCGCCGAGGTCGAAAAGTTCAGCATCGACTCTTGCAGCTTGTATTGCGGCTTGAGCACGCCGGGCGTGTCGGAGAATACAATCTGCATATCGTCGGTGTTGTATATTCCCATAATACGGTGGCGGGTAGTCTGAGCCTTGAATGTGGCAATAGAGACCCGCTCGCCTACCAGTTGGTTCATCAGCGTAGATTTGCCGACGTTGGGATTTCCTACTATGTTTACGAATCCTGCCTTATGCATGTCATTCATTCTGTCCGTCGTACCCCCACTTCACGTAGATAGCGCCCCATGTAAATCCGGCGCCGAATGCGGTGAAGATGAGATTGTTTCCCTTCTTGAGCTTTCCTTCGAAATCCCAAAGGCACAGCGGCAAGGTGGCAGCGCTGGTGTTGCCGTAGCGGTCTATGTTGATCATTACCTTTTCGTGCGGCAGGTCTAACCGGTGTGCCACAGCATCAATAATGCGCATGTTGGCTTGGTGAGGTATCACCCAGTCGATGCTCTCCTTGGTGAGGTGGTTTCGTTGGGCAATAGCTACGCAAGCATCCGACATGTTGGATACGGCATATTTATATACGGTACGTCCTTCTTGATAGACGCAGTGCATGTGGTTATCGACGGTAAAGTAAGAGGGTGGGCATACCGAACCTCCTGCTTTTTCGTGCAGGAACGGCAACCCCCTGCCGTCGGTACGCAAGATAGCATCGATGACGCCGTAAGGTTCGGTAGTGGGTTCTACCATACACGCAGCCGCTCCGTCGCCAAACAGCGGACAGGTAGAGCGGTCGGTGTAATTGGTGATAGACGACATTTTGTCGGCTCCTATCAAAATAACCTTTTTATAGCGTCCCGAGCGGATAAAGTTTGAGGCTGTTTCCAGACCGTACAAGAATCCGCTGCAGGCGGCTTGCAAGTCGAATGCGAAAGCATTCTTCAATCCCAGCTTTTCGCATACGATAGAAGCCGTCGAGGGAAATGGATAGTCGGGCGTGCTGGTAGCAACGATTACGATGTCGATGTCGTTGGGATTAGACTTTGTACGTTGCATTAATTGCTTGGCAGCTTTGCGTGCCATGTACGAAGTTCCCAATCCTTCTTCGTTCAGTATTCGTCGTTCCTTTATTCCGACACGGCTCATAATCCATTCGTCAGTGGTATCGACCATCCGCGATATCTCGTCGTTGTTCAAGATATAGTCGGGTACGTAACCACCGACGCCGGTTATGACAGCGTTAATACCGTTCATCAGTCAGAATAAACGGTGATTAAACAGCTTCGTCTTTAGCAATAGCCAATTTGCCGCGGTAGTATCCGCAAGCGTTGCATACGGTGTGATATACGTGCCACTCACCGCAATTGGGGCATATTGCCAATGTGGGGGCTATTGCTTTATCGTGAGTTCTTCTTTTGGCAGTTCTGGTGTTAGACTGTCTTCTTTTAGGATGTGCCATTTCGTTAAATATTTAATGATTATTTGTTAATAATTACTGTCATTTCAGTTATCGTCGGCATTGAGCAGGCTCTTCAGGTCGTTCCAGCGCGGGTCTGTCGGAGCATTCTCTTCGACGTCGATATCTGTCAGCGCGGGTCCTTCGTCGAAGAACTCTTCGCTGTCGTCGTCGGGCGTGGTGCGCAGGTGTTTGCGCAGCTTTCCGCTCATGGCTTTATTGCATTTGCCGGGCGGGTGTACATGTTTCATGGGGATGGCAAGCGCAACAAATTCGAACATATACCATGCCACGTTCAGCACTCCCTCATCTTCGGGGATTACCAATAGGTTGTTGCCCTCTTCTGCGAGGGTTCGTCCGAGCTTTACCATAAGTTTGTCGGAAGAGGTAACGGGTTGTTCCATGTCGTCCAGACAGCGGTCGCAGGGCACCCATACTATGCCTTCTGTTTGGAAGTTGAGTTCGAAGGCGTGTGCCGATTTCTTGATGCTTAGCACCACGGTCACTTTGCCTTTCTGTACTTCGGGTGAATCGATGTTGGCAAAGAATGTGTTATCCAGCAGAAATTCATATCGTGCCGAATCGGTGTGCATCCCTTTCAGGTCTATTTTATATTTATCAAACTTTCCCAAGACGTCTCGTTTTTTTATAATTTGGGCGACAAAGATACAAAGATTTATGTGATGGTGGTTTTTTTGGGCTTGTTTTATTCATTTTTTAAGCAAATGCCGGTTATAAAGTTCTCAACCTACCGGATCTACATCATAATACACCATCAGTGACTTAAACCGATCGTCAGCCAGCATCTCCTGCTGCACTCGACGTAGCAATCGGCGAGCATCGACCATAGAGCCGTGCTGTTCTATCTTCACTACAATTTTCCGGATGAAGAGTGTTTGTATCCGCGCCACGGGAGGTTTGTCGGGTCCCAGCACGCGATTGTCGAAGAGTTCGGTAAGTCGTTGCGCCATGACGTTCGCCATCAGTTCGAGCTGCACTTCGTTGCGGTGTTTGAGGTAAACATAAACCAGCCGATAATAGGGCGGGTAGCGGAACAGTTGTCGCTCAGCCAGTTGGTCGGCTACCATCTGCTCATAGTCGTTGCGCATCACCTGACCGATGATGGGGTGGTCGATACTTTTGGTTTGCAGCACCACACGTCCGCGTTTGTTCTTTCGTCCGGCGCGCCCTGCCACCTGCGCCATCAGTTGGAAAGCGCGTTCGTAGGCGCGGAAGTCGGGAAAGTTCATCATGGTATCGGCGTTGAGGATGCCCACCACGCTGACATGATCAAAATCCAGCCCCTTCGACACCATCTGCGTGCCGATGAGTATGTCGGTTTTACCCTTCGTGAAGTAATCGATGATGCGTTCGTAAGCTGTGCGGGTGCGGGTTGTGTCCAGATCCATGCGGGCAATGCGCGCTTGAGGAAAGAGGGTGGCAACCTCATCTTCTATCCGTTCCGTGCCGAAGCCACGGTTGCACAAGTCGCTGCCTTCACACGCCGGACAACGTCGGGGCAATTGATAAGTATATCCGCAGTAGTGACATGTCAGTTGGTTCAGCCCCTTGTGATAGGTGAGGCTGACGTCGCAGTTTTTACACTTGGGTACCCATCCGCAGGTATTACACTCTATCATCGGAGCAAATCCACGTCGGTTCTGAAAGAGTATGACCTGCTCCTTTTGATCGAGCGCCTCGTGTATATATCGCAGGAGCAATGGAGAGAAAGCTCCGTTCATTCGCTTCTTATGCTGCAACTCTTTAATATCGACAGGGATAATCTCGGGCAACTGAATCTCTTGGTAGCGCTCTTTCAGCTCTACCAATGCATACTTTCCGGTGGTGGCATTGTACCAGCTCTCGACAGAGGGGGTAGCAGTGCCCAGCAGCACCTTGGCATGATACATAGATGCCAGCACGATGGCTGCATTGCGGGCATGATAGCGGGGAGCCGGGTCTTGCTGTTTATAAGTATTCTCATGCTCCTCGTCTACAATGACCAATCCCAGGTCGGAAAAAGGAAGGAAGATAGACGAGCGCACACCCAGTATGATGTCGAAAGGCGCATCCGACAGTTGTTTTTGCCAAACATCCATCCGTTCGTTATCTGAGAATTTGGAATGATAAATACCCAGACGGGTGCCGAACACGCGATGCAGACGTTCGGTAATCTGGGTAGTCAAAGCAATCTCGGGCAGCAGATAAAGTACCTGTTTGCCTTGTTTCAACGTCTCATAAATCAAATGGATATATATTTCAGTCTTTCCACTGGAGGTCACGCCATGTAGTAAGCATACGTTTTTCTGAATGAATGCAGCCCGAATATCGCTGTATGCCTGCTGCTGATGTTCATTGAGCGGATTGAGCCTGTCGTTGCCGTTTGTCGGCATCTCCCACGATTCGACATTGTCAGCGTCGGCATGCTTCTTGCGCCGTTTGACGGTTTTTGTCGGCGCATCAATCTCTCCTTTGGGCTTCATGCTTGCCGGCAGAGCAGCTTTGTACACATCACCCGGCGTACAAAGGTAGTAGTCTGCCAACCATTCCCAGAAATGGAGTTGTACAGGTAGCAGAACCGGTCGGGTATCGAGCAAATCCGCTATTTCCTTCACCTCATAGCCGACAGGTGCGTCGGCATGTACCCGCTGCACAATGGCGGTATAGACTTTCTTTCGTCCGAAAGGTACCATGACACGGCAACCCGGTTGCACCTGTCCCTCCCACTTCTGTGGGAGGATATAGGTAAAACAACCGGGCAGCGGTAAGGGCAAAATGACGTCAAGAAAATGCGGCATGTTTTATCTATCTCCACTTCTTCACCGCCTTCTTGTCGGCAGGTGTTGCCTCCGTCAGGCTTAGGGCAAATCCGCCGCTACGCGCCAGCTTGATGCTCATGCGTGTCTTAGCGGTGACAATGCCTTTCTTTATTTGATACGAGGTAGGGTTGGCTTGATAGTCGGCATCCTTCCCGTCGGCATAGAGAGTTGCCACATACTGTTTGTCAGGATCCAGAAAATCGAGGGCAAAAGCGGCAGTACGTGCGTTCTCGTCGGTAATACCTCCGGCAAACCAGTTATGGGTACCTTTGGCTTTGCGGGCTACGGTGATGTAATCACCCGGTTCGGCTTCGATATATTTGCTGTCGTCCCAATCGACAGCTACATCTTTAATGAATTGGAAAGCGTCGAGATGCTTCTCGTAGCTTTCTATCAAGTCGGCAGCCATTTGCAGGGGCGACGGCATGGTGAGGAAGAGTGCCATCTGCTTACAGAGGGTGGTCTGCACGCGCCCGTGCGGTTCGTTACCTCGGAAGCTCAGTGTGATGTCGAAGATACCCGGTGTGTAATCCATCGGACCACCCAGCAAGCGGGTAAAGGGGAGCAGCGTGGTATGAAAAGGTTTGCTGCCGCCAAAAGCTTCGTACTCGCCGCCACGTGCCGACTCGTTTCCAATCATGTTGGGATAGGTGCGACACAGCCCGGTGGGGCGTACAGCCTCGTGGGCGTTGACGCAGATTTTATGTTCGGCAGCCTTCTTAATGCAGTACAGATAGTGATTGTTCATCCACTGCCCGTAATGATGCTCGCCGCGTGGCAGGATATTGCCTACATAGCCGCTTTTCACGGCGTTGTATCCGTTGTCTATCATGAACCGATAGGCTTTGTCGAGGTGTCGCTCGTAATTGCGTACCGACGAGGAGGTTTCGTGGTGCATCATGAGCCGCACGCCTTTGTTATGGGCGTAGGCATTGAGCATCTTCACATCGAAATCGGGATAGGGCGTCACGAAGTCGAACACATCGTCTTTGGAGTTGCCCGACCAGTCTTCCCATCCGATGTTCCATCCTTCGACCAGTACCTGATCGAATCCGTGTCGGGCTGCAAAGTCGATGTATTGCTTCACATGTGTATTGTTGGCGCCATGTTTGCCATTGGGCTTGGCTTTGGTGTAGTCGGTCTCTCCCAGTTTCACGGATAAGAAGTCGTCGGTGTATGCCCAAGTACTTTGCCCTGAAATCATCTCCCACCATACGCCGACATATTTCACGGGTTTAATCCATGAGGTGTCGTCTAATGCGCAAGGTTCGTTCAGGTTCAAGGTGAGCTTCGAGGCGAGTATATCGCGGGCATCGTCGCTCACGATAATGGTTCGCCAAGGCGACCGGCAAGGGGTCTGCATATATCCTTTGTTGCCTTGTGCGTCGGGGGTGAGCCACGATTCGAAGACGAAGTTTTTGTCGTCCAGATTGAGATGCATGCACGAGTAGTCGACCAGTGCGGCTTCGTGCAGGTTGATGTACAGCCCGTCGTCGGTTTTCATTTGCAGAGAGGTCTGTACACCGGTAGGCGAAAACGGTGTCTGTGAAGAATTGGGGGTAATGGCTCCCTGCATCAGTCCGCGTATCTGCGACAGCCTGGACTGGGTGTAGTCATACTCCTGCGTATCGTAATCACCCGGAATCCAGAAGGCGGTGTGATCACCGGTCATGGCAAACTGCGTGTGTTCCTCTTTGATGACGAAGTAGTTCAGACTGCGCGATTGCAGAAATTCGTACCTGAATCCCAATCCGTCGTTGTAGAGGCGGAAACGCACCACCATTCCTCTCTTCTGTGCGGGCTGACTAAGCGTTACTGCCAGTTCGTTGTAGTGATTCCGGATGTGGCTTACTTCACCCCATACCGGTTGCCAGGTCTCGTCGAAGGTTGCGTTTTCGGCTTTGACTTGTGTGAAGCCGTTCATCAGTCCAACTGAATCGTTTTTTAGTTCTAATCCTAATTTAGAGGGAGCAATCACCCTCTTTCCCTTGTAAGAGAGTTGATACACCGGCTCACCTTTTGCGCTCAGCGAGAAGTTGAGTGTCAGTTTACCGTCGGGAGAGGTGATGCTCTCCGCCATTGTCTGCGCGGCGACGAGCAGCAGAACGAAGGATAATAGAAGGAATCTTGTTATTCTCATTGTCTCAGTTATTTGGGGGTTAGCGAATAAGACGCAAACTTACGCTAAACGGAATAGATATAACCGTCGGAGCGGGCGGAAAGGCACACACTCCGACGGCAAACGTTTGCAAGTTGTCGAATGAAACGACCGCATCCATAGTCTTTACGCCAAGGTGCCTATCTCGTCGAGATTTTTTTGAATATCGGCTTCTGTCAGTTCGTAGTTCATCAAGTTCCCTGCCAGATACTGATCATACGACGCCATGTCGATCAGTCCGTGTCCCGACAGATTGAACAGGATGACCTTCTCCTCGCCGGTCTCCTTGCATCGGTTGGCTTCGCGGATGGTGGCAGCAATGGCATGGCACGATTCTGGCGCAGGTATGATACCTTCGGCTTGTGCAAAGAGCATACCGGCATCGAACGATTCGAGCTGCCGGATGTCGACGGCTTCCATGTATCCGTCTTTCATCAGTTGCGACACAATGGTTCCGGCGCCATGATAGCGCAAGCCGCCGGCGTGAATGTTGGCAGGTGCAAAGTTGTGCCCCAGCGTGTACATGGGCAACAGTGGCGTATACCCTGCCTCATCACCAAAGTCGTACTGAAACTTGCCGCGCGTAAGCTTCGGACAAGAGGCGGGTTCGGCTGCAATGAAGCGGATATTCTTACCGTTGAGTATCTTGTGACGCATGAACGGGAAAGCGATACCTCCGAAGTTCGACCCTCCTCCGAAGCAGGCTATCACCATATCGGGATATTCGCCAGCCATCTCCATCTGCTTCTCGGCTTCCAGCCCGATGATGGTTTGATGCAACGCCACATGACTCAACACGGAACCAAGCGTATAGCGACAGTTAGGGGTAGTCTGTGCCAACTCGATCGCTTCGGAGATGGCAGTGCCCAGCGAGCCTTGGTAAGTGGGGTGCGCGGTGAGTATGTCTTTACCGGCGCGGGTAGACATGGAGGGTGAGGGGGTGACTTGCGCGCCGAATGTTTGCATGATGCTGCGGCGATAGGGCTTCTGTTCGTAGCTGATCTTCACCTGATAAACGGCAGCCTCCAATCCGAACACCTTGGCAGCATACGCCAGAGCGGCTCCCCACTGTCCGGCACCGGTCTCGGTAGTAATGTTGGTAATGCCCTCTTCCTGGCAGTAATAGGCCTGTGCCAATGCCGAGTTGAGTTTGTGCGACCCTACAGGGCTGACACTCTCGTTTTTGAAGTAGATGTGCGCAGGCGTATCCAACGCCTTTTCCAATCCGTATGCGCGTACCAGCGGGGTGCTACGATAGTATTTGTATCTGTCGCGTACCGGCTCGGGGATCTCTATCCAAGTGTCTGTTTGGTTGAGTTCCTGCCGACTCACTTCCTGGCAGAAGATGGGAAACAGGTCTTCCGCCTTTAGCGGTTGTCGGGTGCCGGGGTGAAGGGGTGGCAGCGGTTTATTTTTCATATCTGCCTGAATGTTGTACCAGTAGTGTGGAATCTCTTCTTCCTGCAAGAGGAATCTTTTTGTCTTGTTGCTCATAAACTTTGATTGTTGTTGATAAATATAAAGGTTAATATAATTCTAATCCGAACTCTTGCTGTAGCCGCAGCAGTTCGGGATTCTTCTGTGCCATCAATTCATACTTCTCTTTGCGGCTAAATGCGCGCACATTCTCTTTAGGGCTGCTGACACGCACGCTCATGCAGATGTGGCTATTGTGAAGCTGATTGCGCAGGTAGTCTTGAACGGTAGGTATCTCGGCGCTAAACTCCTTGGCGACGAGTTCGTTATCGACTACGACCTCGAATGTGTTGGTGTCGACCATGACCGGATGCAGTAGTTGCATGCGCTTGGCTAACGCAATCTGCTCATGCGGCAGTTGTGCGGTATAAGCAAGCCACTGATAGCCGAGTTCTTCTACGGTAAACGGTTTATCGACCACAACTTCGGGAGCAGTGACCACAGGCGCTGCCTGCGTTTTTGTTTCCTGAACAGGCTGTGTTCTGCCTTGTTTGATAGAGAAGCCCATGCTCGACCGTTTCATGACCGGCGGCTTCTTCTCTTCGTTACCAATAGCCGACTGTAATAACGACTGTGTCGGCGCACTATCGGTAGGCGCGGCTGGTGTAGTTGCAGGCTTCTCCACAGCGGGTTGTTGCACCTGCGAAGCAACTTGCGCAGCGGTAAATACGGGTTTAATGACTTGCTTAGGGCTATGCCCACCGGCGTTGTCGTCTCCCTCGCCGGCAGTGAGCTGCCCTACCTGAATGAGAGTGAGTTCAACCAAAAGCCGTTTGTTCCGACTGGTACGATAGTTCAGGTCGCAATCGTTGCATAGCTTGATGGCTTTGTACAGAAAGGGCAAAGGGCATTGTTGTGCCTGCTGCTGATAACGTTGGCGAATGCCGGCGCCCACCTCCAGCAACGGAAGGGTGCCCGGATCTTTGCTCACCAGCACGTCACGGAAGTGCGATGCCAGTCCGGTGATGAAGTGTCCGGCGTCGAAGCCGTGGTTCATCACGTCATTCAAAAGCAACAGGGCATCGCTGATACGGTTGTGCAGCAGTTGGTCGGTCAAGCGGAAGTAGTATTCATAATCCAACACGTTCAGATTCTCGATAGTACCTTTGTAAGTAAGGTGTCCGCCGGTGAAGCTCACCACCTGATCGAATAGAGAAAGAGCATCGCGCATACCTCCGTCGGCTTTGAGGGCGATGACATTCAGCGCCTCCGGCTCGGCGGTGATGCCCTCTTTGGAGGCGACATATGCCAAGTGGGCTACGGTATCTTCGACACTGATGCGGTTGAAATCGTATATTTGGCAGCGCGAGAGGATGGTGGGTATAATCTTATGCTTCTCAGTTGTGGCAAGAATGAAAATGGCGTGACGCGGCGGCTCTTCGAGTGTCTTCAGGAAGGCGTTGAATGCCGACTGCGAGAGCATGTGCACCTCGTCGATAATATATACCTTATATTTACCTATTTGTGGCGGGATGCGCACCTGCTCCACCAACTGACGGATGTCGTCGACCGAATTGTTGGAGGCGGCATCCAGCTCGTGGATATTGTATGAACGCTGCTCGTTGAATGCCACGCACGATTCGCACCGGTTGCATGCTTCACCGTCGACCGTAGGTGTGAGACAGTTGATGGTTTTGGCAAAGATACGTGCGCAAGTGGTTTTACCCACGCCTCTTGGTCCGCAAAACAGATAGGCATGTGCCAATTTGCCGGTAGCGATGGCATTCTTCAGGGTGGTGGTCAGGGCGTGTTGCCCTACAACCGAATCAAAAGTAGAAGGACGGTACTTTCGTGCCGATACGATATAATTGTCCATGCTTGGATATGCTTTCTTTTATCAAAACGCGCAAATGTAGAAATAAAAAACGGATAATTCGGTATTTCGCCTTATCTTTGTGCCATGACTAAGATACATACACTTTTGAAACGGATCTACCGGTACCGATGTGCTGTTGCCATTGCCGTATTTGTAGTAATAATGGTCTTTTTAGACGATAACAGCCTGATCGTCCGGTTGAAATACAGCCGTGAATCTGCCCGTCTGGAAAGTGAGATAAACAGCTTTCGCGCCAAATACGATGCTGCCGATTCGCTACTCAAAAAAATGGAGGTCGATTCGACTGTCATCGAGCACATAGCACGCAAGAATTATTTTATGAAGCGTCCCAATGAAGACGTGTATATCTTTAAAGAAGATCAACAGAAATGAAGAATTTTATCTCTGCCCTCTTTGTTGTAGGCGCCATATCGTTGCTTACCGGCGCCATTACCTACATCACCCGATGGATTGCCTCGCCCTATCTGTATATGATAGGCGCTTGCATGGTTGCCATCGCGCAGATTTACACGCCGCTCAAGGTAGAAACCGTCACGCTCAAGCGACTGCATCGACAGCAGATAGCGGGAGGGATGTTGCTGGTTGTGTCGGGCGTGTTCATGTTCGTCACTCACGGTAACGAATGGATTGCCTGCATGATGTGTGCCGCCGTATTGGAGCTGTACACGTCGATACGCATTCCGCAGGAGGAGAAGAAAAATTGATGTACTTTTGCGCCGAATGATTCGGATATTCATATTGGTATATAATATAAGGTATAGTTTTTGAGCTATGAATAAGATTCTTTCCGTATGTGTGTATGGTGCCTCAAGCAATCGGATTGCCCCCGTCTACATAGAAGCTGCCCGCGAATTGGGAACCTTGATAGGGCAACATGGCATCCGACTTATCAACGGAGCCGGTAGCGCCGGCTTAATGCTTGCCTCCTCGACTGCGGCGATGGCTGCCGGCGGAAAGGCGACCGGTATTATCCCCCGCTTTATGGTAGATGAGGGATGGGGCAACAGCGAACAGTCGGAAATGTTAGTGGTAGAGTCCATGCACGAACGCAAACAGATGATGGCAAACATGAGCGACGCCGTCATTGCCCTGCCCGGAGGCATCGGTACCTTGGAGGAGATGCTCGAAATCATCACTTGGAAACAGTTGGGGTTATACCTCAATCCCATTGTCATCTTGAACATCAACGGCTATTACGACTTGTTGTTGGCTATGCTCAACCATGCCATGGAAGAGCACTTCATGCGCACCGGACATGCTGCCTTGTGGGAGGTAGCCACCACCCCCCAAGAGGCAATAGAACTGATATACTCCCTTCCGTTATGGGATAAAACAATGCGTAAGTTTGCCGCAATATGACACGGTTTTGCCAAGCATTGACGTTCCTCTTCGAAGGGATACCCCTCCCCTACTCTCCCCGCATGGACGACGGGATCACGCTGGTGTTGTTGAGCTGCTTCCTCTTGTCGGCTTACATTTTGGCACGCAGCAGGCTGCTGTTGGCAGAACAGATGAAGAACTTCCTGCTTCACCGCGACCGCAACAGCGTTTTTGCCCACTTCACCACATCCGATATGCACTATCTGCTACTGCTGATTCTGCAAACCTGCGTATTGGCTTCTATCTGCTTGTTCAATTACTTCCTCGATATTTCGCCATCGCTACAACTTCATGTCGCCCCTTATTGGCTTCTGATTCTATATACGCTGATCTTGTTGTTTTATCTGTTCCTAAAATGGCTGGCATACACCGTCGTGGGATGGATATTTCTCAACAAGGAAAAAACGTCTGCATGGATGGAATCGTACTCCACGCTGCTTTATTATTTAGGATTTTCTCTTTTCCCGTTCGTCCTTTTTCTGGTTTACTTTGATTTAAGTTTGGTCGCAACGGTAGTTATCGGTCTGTGTTTAGTGGTTTTGTTCAAGATTCTGGTGTTCTATAAGTGGTTAAAGCTTTTTTGCGAAAATTTAGCTGGCTGTTTCCTTTTGATTTTGTACTTTTGTGCCCTTGAAATCATACCTTTATTACTCACATACAAAGGTATGCTGCAATTGAATCATTATTTGATAATAAACTTTTAGGACATTGAAGATTAATAAAATACTTGTATCGCAGCCTAAGCCTGCGTCGGATAAGTCACCATACTACGACATAGCGCGCAAATACGGTGTGACGATAGACTTTCGACCTTTTATCAAGGTAGAAAGTCTTTCTGCCAAGGAGTTTAGGCAGCAAAGAATTTCCATACTGGACTATACAGCTATCATCTTTACTTCACGCCACGCCATCGACCACTTCTTTCATCTGTGCGAAGAGTTGCGTGTCTCGATTCCCGAATCTATGAAGTATTTTTGTACGACCGAAGCGATAGCGCTCTACATACAAAAGTATGTGCAATACCGCAAGCGAAAAGTGTTCTTCGGTCAGCAAGGAAAGTTCGAAGACTTGATGGTCATCATAGCCAAACACAAGAACGAAAAATACCTCACCCCGATGGCAGACGTACATACCGACGACATAGCCAACATGCTGACAAAGGGTAAGGTCGCCGTGCATCAGGAAACTGTGATGTATCGCACCGTAAGCAATGAATTTGCTAAAGACGAAACGTTCGATTACGATATGCTGGTCTTCTTCAGCCCGTCGGGCGTGACGTCGTTGCTCAAAAACTTCCCCGATTTCCAACAAGGAGATTTGCGGATAGCCTGCTTCGGCACCACCACTGCACAAGCTGTGCGCGATGCCGGATTGCGCCTCGACTTAGAGGCTCCTACCGTCAACGCCCCCTCGATGGCTGCCGCGATAGACAACTATCTGAAGGAAAGCAATAAATAGCGCCTACGCGCCCCCTCCCGTCATGCACACCCTCCACAAAGGCGAGCGGCTTCACCGTAAGAAAGTTATCGAACAACTCTTCGCCGGTGGTGCACGCTCGTTTGCTATCTATCCGCTGCGAGTGGTGTATCTGCCGGTAGAAGGGATGGATGCGCCGGTATCTATCCTGATTAGTGTATCGAAACGACGTTTTAAACGTGCCGTGAAGCGCAACTGCTTGAAACGACGGATACGCGAAGTATACCGCACGCAAAAGCATGAATTGGTACAAGCAGTCGACGAAAGCCAACAGCAACTGGCTGTTGCTTTTATCTATCTGTCGGATAAGCTGACGGATACCTTCGTCATAGAAAAATCTATGAAGACGGCATTGGCGCGCATCCGCGAGAAATGTGCCATATCCCCGACGGGATAGCCCAAGGCTCACCATATTATCGGCTTATGCGAAAACTCTTCTCATACCTACTGCTGTTGCCCATCTACTTTTATCAGAAGTGCATCTCTCCCCTCACCCCTCCTTCGTGTCGCTTTACTCCAACCTGCTCGCAATATGCTGTTGAAGCCATCAGAAAACAGGGTCCGTTGAAGGGACTTTACCTTGCCATTCGACGTGTGCTGCGATGCCATCCGTGGGGTGGATGCGGCTACGACCCTGTGCCATGATTGTACCGGCCGACATACATACGCATCGCCTGCCTGCAGTGCAGGGAACAGCCATTGTCAATAGCTCGCCCGATGCTTTTGTGCCGCAAGCGGGACACTATTACTCGGTGGGCATCCATCCATGGCTTGCACAAGAATGGAATTCGGCGATTCATGAAGGCACAATTTCGACCCAGGACCTGGAGCACGCATTTACCCACCCGCAAGTTGTAGCTGTCGGCGAAGCCGGACTTGACAAAGCAGTACAAGTCCCCATGCCGGTACAAATAGACCTTTTCGAACGGCAAGCCCGATGGGCTGATGCGCTGAATAAACCGTTAGTGATTCATTTGGTCAAAGCAGTCGACGAGCTGTTGGCAGCAAAGAAGAGGCTTCGCCCTGCTCATGCTTGGATTATTCACGGTTTTCGCGGCAAGCCCGAACTGGCCATGCTCTATCTTCGGCACGGCTTCTATCTCTCTTTCGGAGAGCATTATCATTCCGAAGCGCTTCGTGCCACACCTTTAGACAGACTTCTGTTAGAGACCGACGAGAGCAGTCTCTCCATAGAAGAGTTGTACGAACGCGCCGCTGCCATACGCCGCATGTCGGTGCAACAACTTCGCACAGCCGTTCTATCGACCGTCGGGAATCTCTTTTTCCTGCGCGAACGTTTGTGATTCAAAGAATGTATCGTATTTTTGCACCCCAAATAAAAATGTAAGAGTACATTTCTCTAATACATTAATACTTAAATATAATGATGAATTTTGTAGAAGAACTGAAATGGCGTGGCATGCTCCACGACATCATGCCGGGTACGGAAGAACTCCTGATGAAAGAGCAGGTCACCGCCTATGTAGGCATTGACCCCACCGCCGATTCGCTACACATCGGACACTTGTGCGGCGTGATGATGTTGCGCCATCTGCAACGCTGCGGACACAAGCCGCTGGCGCTGGTAGGCGGCGCAACAGGGATGATCGGCGACCCGTCGGGCAAATCGGCAGAGCGCAATCTGTTAGATGAAGAGACCCTGCGCCACAATCAAGAAGCCATCAAGAAGCAATTGGCTAAGTTTCTCGATTTCGAATCGGATGCGCCCAACCGCGCCGAGTTGGTGAACAATTACGATTGGATGAAAGACTTTACGTTCCTCGATTTCGCCCGCACCGTGGGCAAACACATCACAGTGAACTATATGATGGCGAAAGATTCCGTAAAAAAACGCCTCACCGGCGAAGCACGCGACGGACTGTCATTCACCGAGTTTACCTATCAACTACTGCAAGCCTACGATTTTCTACATCTGTACGACACCAAAGGATGCAAGCTTCAGATGGGCGGTTCCGACCAATGGGGCAACATCACCACCGGAACCGAGTTGATTCGTCGTACCAACGGAGGCGAAGCATTTGCACTGACCTGCCCCCTGATCACCAAAGCCGACGGTACCAAGTTCGGCAAGACCGAATCGGGCAACGTATGGCTCGATCCGCGTTACACATCCCCCTATAAGTTCTACCAGTTCTGGCTCAATGTGAGCGATGCCGACGCTGCCCGTTATATCAAGGTATTTACTTCGCTGACCAAGGAAGAGATCGACGCACTGATAGCCGAACACGAAGCTGCCCCGCATTTGCGTGCGCTTCAGAAACGATTAGCAAAGGAGGTAACCATCATGGTACACTCCGAAGACGATTACGCACTGGCTGTCGATGCCTCCAACATCTTGTTTGGCAGCGGCACATCGGACACCTTGAAACGATTAGACGAAGACACCTTACTCTCCATATTCGAAGGGGTACCCCAATACGAAATAACTGCCGGAGTACTGACTGCCGGTATAAAGGCTGTCGACCTCTTCACCGAAACAGCACCCGTATTTGCCTCGAAAGGCGAGATGCGCAAATTGGTGCAGGGCGGCGGTGTTTCTCTAAACAAGGAGAAGTTGAATGCCTTCGACCGAAGCATTACTTCAGACGACCTCTTGAACGGCAAATACCTGCTGGTACAGCGTGGAAAGAAGAATTATTATCTCATCATTGTAAAATAAAGCTTGGATTATTTGCACGTATCGTGAGTTAAGCATATCTTTGCACCGCTTTAGAGAACCCGGCATAATGATTGATTTGTTTGGACTATGGTGTAATGGTAGCACAACAGGTTTTGGTTCTGTTTGACCAGGTTCGAGTCCTGGTAGTCCAACGAAAAAGTGATAAAAAGCCATCAAAATATTCGATTTTGATGGCTTTTTTTTGACGGCACCACAGTTCGTTAATTTTTTTCTGAATCTTCTTACAAAAGCCATTGCGATGGATGTAGATGCCTCACAACACCTTTAGGAGGGGGTGGTGACAGGTATACGACTAACTGCGTGTTAAGATACGACTAACATCGTGTTAAGATACGACTAACACTGTGTTACTATACGACCTGACCGTGACTACTCCCGCCAACACCCTTTTATCCTTGCATCTTGTAAGGACAATTCATATTCCCAAAGCTCATTGCTATCCTTCAGGGCACCGCATACCGTTGCCGGCAAAATAGTTATTGCTTCTCCGTGAGATGCTTCCAATATCTCACCGGCATATCTTGCCGCTGTTTGCGCGGATTGAGCCTTTCTTTGATGCAGATAGCTTTAAAGTAACTCTGCCACAACAGTTGAAACAGGCGCTCGTCTTTGTCCACCAGCGACTCGTCGAGCATACCGGTAATGAGATGCTCCGCACGGTTCTCCTGCCCGAAAGTCACTTCGCGTACCTCCACCTTATTATAATAATAACCATATCCGCGCCGGATGTCGTAAATCAGCCACGCTTGGTCGGCAAAACGGTCGCGGAAATGGTCGATGACCAGCGGTAGGGCATTCTTTTCCGGCTCTACGGCGGCGAAATAGGTTCCGTCGACAGCCTTCTGAAAGCGAACGAACTGCATGAGGCGGGTACGCTCCCAGTCGACCCGCTTCCACATCCGCGAAAACGCCAACACATCGGCGTCGGCAAAGTTGGTCTCGATACCGACGGCAGCATCGATAGCCTTGCGCATATAGCGGAACAGCAGCATCGGAGTATCGACCTCTTCCGCCAGCCAACACTCCATCAGACAGGTGAGCACATAAGCCGAAAGCTTCTTTTGCAAACCCTTCCACACACGTTCGGCTTTTTGCGAATCGGTGACGACGGTGAAAACCTCGTCGTAGAACAGGGGCAACGGCTCCTCGCTTGCCAGCAACACGTCGGGGAAAGTACGGCGGAAGTAGGCATCGAAGAGTGCTGTCAGCAAACCATCGAACGTACTATCGAAACGGAAAATGATGTTCATCGCAAGCCGGCATAGATTCAAAGCGCAGTAAACAGCACTTGGGCGGTTGTCAATTCGGGAGCCGTTACCGTCAGTTGTACATTCCCACTGTCGCCGGTTGAACGGAGTATGATTTGCGCTTTCCCGCTGAAGGCACGTATGGGCAAGAGTTGCCGGTTACTTCCCGGAGCAGGACGTTCTATCTCTTGAAAAGCAGCATCGCCGTTGCCATAGCCCAAGATGACGGCAGGACCGGACAGTGTCACGTTCATGACGGTTCGGGCATCCGGCACTTCACGTCCTTTTTTATCTAACAGGGTGAGGTCGATTATCATGATGTCTTGCCCATCGGCTTTTAGCGTATCTTTGTGAGGATGCAACGCCATGTGCGTAGCTGTGCCGGTAGTCTCTACGATTTGCCTGATGAGTTGTTTACCGTTTTTATATCCTCTGGCTACCAGCTTACCGGGTCGATAGACGGTGTTCCAAGCAAGGTGTCCGTTGGCAGGCATCGCTTTCCGACCGAGGTTCTGTCCGTTGACCGTCAGCTCCACGGCATCGCAGTTGCTGTATGCCCAAACGCTGATGCTATCGCCTTCGTGTCCTTCGAGGTTCCAGTGCGGAGAGAGATGCAGTACCGGTTCGTCTGTCCACCACGCCTTGAGATAGAAGGCTTCGTCTTTGGGAAATCCGCAATAATCGAGTATACCGAACTGCGAACCGGTCGCCGGATATGCCATCGGATTCGGTTCGCCCCGATAGTCGAATCCTGTCCAATAGAACAAGCCTGCCAGCCATGGCCGTTCGACATAGTATTTCCATCCGCGCTCTATCACATTGAGCACGCCATCCGAGTTTTGTGCCTGCGGATGACGGTTGAGCGGCGCCATCCGTCCCTGCTCCTTGTCGGTAAAGTAGATGCCGCGTGTGCCGCTGCCGGTGGTCTCTTCGGAGCCGTAAGCCATGCGGTCGGGAAATTTGCGTCGTTCTTCCTCTACGCCGTTCTGCACGATATAGTTATAGCCTGCCACATCTACCCCCTCTTCCAGCGTTCGTCCGCCTGAATTTCCATACGTCACCAAGCGCGTAGAATCGATGCTATGAACAAAAGCCGTCATGCTGCGGGCGATGTCGCGTCCTTTCTCACTTCCTTCGATAGCCCACTCTTCGTTGCCGATGCTCCAAAGGATGATACAGGGGTGATTGCGGTCGCGCTCTATCATTCGTTGCAACAAGTCGTAGTGTTCGCGGTTCACACCCATCAGCCGGTTCTCGTCGATGACCAGCATGCCCAAACGGTCGCACCAGTCGAGCATGGCAGGCGAAGCCGGGTTGTGCGAGCTGCGAATGGCATTGCTACCCAGTTCTTTCAGCTTCAAGATGCGGTAACGCCACAGTTCATCGGGAATAGCGCTGCCTACGCCGGCATGGTCTTGGTGCAGATTGGTACCTTTCAGTTTGACGGGTTTTCCGTTCAGGAAGAATCCCTTGTCTTTATCGAAAGCAACAGAGCGTATACCCACAGTGGTAGGATAGCTGTCGACCAGCTTGCCGTCCATGTAGATATCCGTATATAAAGTATACAAATAGGGATTCTCCAAACTCCACAAAATGGGGCGTTCTATCGTCAGCGTTTGTCGCAGCGATGCAGAAGCCATAGCCCATGCACTTCCTTCGACCGGCTTGCTGTAAGCCATCTCTTCGTTATCGGCATTCATCAAACGTTGTACGACGCAGAAATCGGCGCGTGTCAGCGCATCATTGGCTACCCGGGTAGTAATGGTTAGTTGAGCGCGCTCACCATTCTCTATCCGGCTGGCGACAAACGTACCAAACTCCTGCACATGCAGAGGGGCTGTCTTCAGCAGCCACACATTGCGATAGATGCCTGCCCCTTCGTAGAACCACCCTTCTTCCACCGAGGCATCGGCACGCACGGTGAGCATATTCTCCGCCCCATAATTAAGGTATTCCGTCAGGTTATACACCTGCGAGGCATATCCGCTTGGTTCGTGCCCCAGATAAAAGCCGTTACAGAACACTTGCGCATCACGAAAGATGCCGTCGAACCTGACAGCGATGTGCTTCCCTTTGTCGCTTTCGGGGATGAAGAGACGATGCCGATACCACCCTACACTGGTAGCGGGATAACGCCATCCTACCGTTTTATAACCATGACTATGGCTGGCTTCGGGCGCATAAGGCAGGTCTACGACCCAGTCGTGCGGCAAACTGACAACACTCCAAGCGCTGTCGTTGAACTGCACTCCGGCCGGTCCGAGGTTTTGTCCGGAGGCTGCCGCCTTGCTCAGGTAAGTGAAGTATTCGGTGCCATGCGTAAAGTCACGCATCCTGTCACCGGCATATCCGCAGGCGAATCGCCAATCATTGTTTATCAACAATTGCTGTCGGGTCGATTCCTGAGCGATGAGGTGCATCGACAGTACTCCCGCAAGGAAAAGAAGGGTAAATGTCTTTTTCATATGGTGGCTTGATTTGAAATGCGCTTCAAAAGTAGTGATTATTTGCGGGTTTTATCTAAATTTGTCACCGGATTCATTAAAAGACAATACGTTATGGAACAAATTCGTAAACTACCGATAGGCATACAGTCGTTTGAGGTGCTGCGCACCAATAACCTTGTATATGTAGATAAAACAGCACTGATCTATGAGTTGGTATCTACTTCTATTCCCTACTTCCTCAGCCGTCCCCGTCGCTTTGGTAAGAGTCTGCTTATCTCTACTTTTGAGGCCTATTTCAAAGGACGGAAAGATTTGTTCGAAGGATTGGCTATCGAGAAGCTGGAAACGAAATGGGAAACTTACCCTGTACTGCGCCT
Organism: Prevotellaceae bacterium; assembly: GCA_031262085.1. Classification (GTDB taxonomy): domain Bacteria; phylum Bacteroidota; class Bacteroidia; order Bacteroidales; family Bacteroidaceae; genus Bacteroides. The sequence goes on along the minus strand of JAISIN010000058.1, from coordinate 4,010 downwards.
CGATTTGAGCGGAGAAGATTACAACAGCATGAAGACACTGAACAGTACTTTGTCGTTACAGTTAAGTTCATGGGAAAAACAATGGGGCAAGGACGAAGAGGAAAAAACCCTGTCGCAACGATTCAAAGGCGTCATCAGCCGTGCATGCGAACAGACAGGCAAACGTGTGGTCGTCCTTGTTGACGAATACGACAAACCACTGCTGGATAATATCCTCGACGACAAACTAAGCAAGAGTATACGCAATACATTGAAGGCATTCTATGGTGCACTGAAAGGCACCGGCGATTATCTGCGCTTCATCTTCCTCACCGGGGTGACCAAATTTTCACAGATAAGCGTATTCAGCGATTTGAATCAGCTCACCGACATCAGCCTCGTGCGCGATTATGCCACCTTGTGCGGCATCACCCAAGAAGAGCTGGTGGCAAACTTTACTCCCGAACTTACCCGCATGGCAGAAGAGAATGCCATGAGCTTCGATGAAGCGGTAGCTGAAATGACGCAACGCTATGACGGTTATCACTTTGCCCCCCATGCACCCGGCATGTTCAATCCATTCAGCGTACTAAATGCCTTGGCATACAGAACATTTGGTGACTACTGGTTCCAAACCGGTACCCCCACCTTTCTTGTCGACCTGCTGACCGAGAGCGACTACGACCTGCGGCTACTTGTTGACGGAACCCACATGGCTGCTTCCGGTTTTGCTGAATACCGGGCAGAGAAGAGTAATCCCATCCCCCTGATATACCAAAGCGGCTATCTCACCATTCACGACTACGACAAGCAATATCGCCTTTACACGCTGGGCTTCCCCAACGATGAGGTACGCTATGGATTCATGAGCTTTTTAGCGCCTTATTACACGAAAGTTGACGTTGGAGCAACAGAGGCTCATATTGTTAACTTCGCCAAAGAACTTAAAGCGGGCGATGTGAAAAGCTTCCTCGAAAGGATGAAAGTCTTCTTCGCCGGCATTCCATACGAACTAAGCGACGACACCGAACGCCACTACCAAGCTATCTTCTATGTCGTGCTCACCCTGATAGGCGCGTTCGTGCAAACCGAAGTGCGCAGCGCCCGCGGTCGTGCCGATGCGGTGGTGAAGACCGACAAGTATATCTATGTGTTTGAATTCAAGCTCAACGACACCGCCGAAACCGCTCTCCGGCAGATAGACAGCAAAGAGTACCTGCTGCCCTATACCCTCGACGGACGCAAACTCGTAAAAGTGGGCGTGAGCTTCGACAAAGAGACGCGAAATATCGGACGATATTTAATTGGGTAACAAGTGGTACGCAGCGGCAGTACGATGTACGGATGCGTCGAAAAAAATCGACCGGCTTCGCCGGTATGGGTTGCTCGCCTGCCCTTTGCTCGCGCTCCGCGCTTCGCCTTTTGGCAGGCTCGCCGGAGCTTCTTAGCTTAAAACAAAGACAGATGTCAAGTAGTAAACTAAAGGGGCACGACCACCCGAAACCCGCCGCGGCTGCTGCGGTAGCCGGGGGCGTTGAAGCTACGATTGGCAGAGCGGCAGTCCCCGGCAAAGTCGGGCCAGCCGCCGCCGCGAAGCACGCGGTCAGAACCCGAGGGAGCACCTGTAGGATCTTTCTGCTTATCGATTGAATAAGCACCATACCAGTCACTACACCACTCCCAAACATTGCCGCTCATATCGTAAATGCCTAATTCGTTAGGATGTAGTTTTCCTACTTCGTGCGTGGTACTGCCACTATTACCAAGATACCAACCTACTTCATTCAAATCATCACTGCCGCTGTATTCATAATTTCTACTTTTCTTGCCACCTTTGGCGGCATATTCCCATTCAGCCTCGGTTGGCAAGCGGTATTGCTTACCGGTAGCACGACTTAGACGTTTACAAAACTCTTGAGCGTCGCCCCAATTCACACTATCCACCGGATAGTTATCCCCCTTGTTACTAGTTGACGGATTATTACCCATAACAGCCCGCCATTGTTTTTGCGTGACCGGGTATTTACCTATGCTGAAATCAGAAACAGTGACGAGATGAATAGGGCGTTCATTATCAAATCCATCAAGGCTTCCCATATTAAAGGTGCCGCCTTCTACGTTAATCATCTCAGGTTCGCCCGGATGTGAAGGAAATACCGGAGGCTTCGGCGGAACAGGTTTCGGCGGTTCTCTATCTTTAGGCGTCACTAAAGAACCTCCTTTTACCCAGCCCGGACGAGGATAACGTTCTATTAACTTTGGCAAGTCTATTGCTACTTTTCTGGCTAATTCATCTGCGCTTTGATAATCTCTACACAATTTGCTAAGTACAATCTTCTTGAAGTCATTTAGTTTTTCTTCCTCCTTTCCGCTATCACACAGTTCTTTAGATATACTTCCGGGATTTTTATGATAGAATGCAATGTTCGGTACCTTTTTCTCAAGAGCATATTCGTACTCTTTTTGTGTATAACTTTTGCCTGATTCTTCATCAATAGAGCCATAACGCCCGGCAATGATAAGTACATAGTAATCACACTCACTAATCAAACGCTTAATTACCTCCCATTGAGTATCATTGGCAGCACTAAAAAGCTCCATGCCCACAGGGAAATGCCCCAATTCTAAGATGGTTTCCATCACTTTTCGTCGTTCGTCCTGCAAGTCTTTATAGGTCGAACTGACAAATACTTCATATCTCTTTTCCATTTCATTGATTAAGATTATATATACTACTCAATATCTACAACTACCGCGTCGCAAAAGTATAACAAATATTGATGGCTATCAAACGAACCAAGTCATTTTAAGCGTTCTTTTCGACGAAGACAGACTTTTGTTCAACCAAGATTAGGCAAAATCAGTTAGTTGATGCTATCTTTGTAACGCAAAACCGCTAACAAGTAAAATTCAATTCTCTATCTCTTTAACAGTATGCAAGCAACTCCTCGAAAGTATCCCATCGGAATACAAGATTTTGAAGACCTGCGTACCACCAACTGCGTGTACGTAGACAAGACCGACTTGGTTTATTCGTTGGTCGATAATTATCGAACCTGCTTTCTGAGCCGCCCCCGCCGCTTCGGAAAGAGCCTCTTGCTCTCTACGCTGAAAGCCTACTTCTTAGGCAAGAAAGAGTTGTTCAACGGACTGGCAATCGAGCAATTAGAAACCGAGTGGACACCTCGCGAGGTGCTTTATATCTCGTTTGCAGGCTCGCGCTACCACAGTATAGAGGGACTACATTCCTTGCTGTTGCGCCATCTTTCGGTATGGGAGAAGAAGTATGGTCGCACTGAAGGAGACAACACTTACGAAGGTCGTTTCGGCGGCGTGATTAAGCGTGCTTATGAGCAGAGCGGCAAGCAAGTGGCAGTGTTGATCGACGAATACGATTCGCCCCTGCTCAGTGCCATCGGCGTCGGCATGGAAACGCGTCACACCGAACTGCATAACATATTGAGCGATTTCTTCAGTCCGCTCAAAGACAGTGGCGTGTATATCCGCTTGCTCTTCATCACCGGCATCACTAAATTTAGCCAGTTAGGCATCTTCAGCGAGCTGAACCATCTGAAAAATATCAGTATGCTACCCGAGTATAGCCATATCTGCGGCATCACCGAGACCGAACTGCTCACACAATTCAAACCCGACATTGCTGCCTTGGCTGAAAATAATCATGAGACTTACGACGAAGCCTGCGCCCACCTCAAACAGATGTACGACGGATACCATTTCTGTGAAGAGACAGAAGAAATATACAATCCGTACAGCATCATCAATGTACTAAGTGACAGAAAATATAATAATTACTGGTACTCCACCGGTACCCCCTCTTTCCTTATCGAGATGCTGAAAGAGCAAAATGTCATACCTACCACATTGGAAGGCTGCCAAGCTGTTGCCGGAGACTTTGACACACCGGTGGAGACGTTGACCGACCTGATACCGGTGCTGTATCAAAGCGGCTATCTCACCATCAAAGGTTATGAAGACGGCATCTACACGTTGGGCTATCCCAACGAAGAGGT
>JAISIN010000120.1 GCA_031262085.1 Prevotellaceae bacterium | reverse complement strand
GGCGTTGGCTTCACGGGCACCGTCGAAAAGGGCGTGTGGGACTACGAACGCAACAAGGTGCATATCAACTTCAGCCAGAGCCGCGACCTTGCCGATGCCTGCAACAACGACGTGCACGTCAACATCACCTCCGAGCAGAGCCAGCCCATCTACATCAACAGCGTCAGCGCCGCCGCCACCCGCGGCAGCGAAGTGCGCAACACCGTGGCAGCGGGCAAGCCGGCAGTGTTCACCGGCAAGAACATCCAACTCGCAGGCACCGACCCGTCGGTGGGCGTCACGCTGCGCAACGTGCAGACGGGTGCGGTGACCAAAGTCGACCCCGACATGTTCTCGCAAAACACTAAGTCGAAGCTGGCATTCGTCATCCCCGCCGGACTGCCCGACGGAGAGTATGAGCTGAAAGTGACGACGCAGTATGGCGGCGGAGGCAATGATTTGAAAACCCCCCGCAGTGCTGTACAGACCGTTTATATCGGAGCAAGCAAACCGGTCGATCCGGTTGATCCCGATGATCCCTACCAATAGGTGATTCATCCCCACTTCGGGGATAGGGGTATCCCCACATCGGGGATAGAGGTATCCCCGGTTCGGGGATAGAAGTATCCTCACTTCGGGGATAGAGGTATCCCCGCTTCGGGGATAGAATTATTCCCTATCCGAACAAACAAAACCAACGGACGCGGAGTGTCCGAAGACGTGCGGCAGTGTGCAATATCGGACACTGCCGCTTTTTAGTGCCCAAATTCCCATGAGACAACCTTACTACACGCAAGACAAAAAGGAGAGGTATAAGCATAAAAAAAGGAGTACCGCTGTACTCCAACCTTTGTTAACCTTAAATCTAATACCATGAAAAACACAGTGCAAAGATACGGGCTTTTTTATTGCCTGCAAATTATCCAAGTAAATCACTGTGTTTTATAACATGTTTTAGCACCATTTTACGAATTCATACTCATTAGGAATTCATCATTATCCTTTGTCTTCTCCAGACGGTCTTTCACAAAGTCCATTGCTTCGAGTGCGTTCATATCTGCCAGATACTTACGCAGTATCCACATACGGTCGAGGGTTTGCTTATCCTGCAACAAGTCGTCGCGACGCGTACTGGAAGCAATAATATTGACCGCGGGGAAGATGCGCTTGTTAGAGAGTGTCCGGTCGAGTTGTAACTCCATATTGCCGGTTCCCTTAAACTCTTCGAAGATAACCTCATCCATTTTGGAACCGGTATCTATCAGCGCCGTAGCCAGAATGGTGAGCGATCCTCCGTTTTCGATATTACGCGCTGCTCCGAAGAAGCGTTTGGGTTTATGCAAGGCATTGGCATCTACACCACCCGAAAGAACCTTTCCCGAAGCTGGCGACACGGTATTGTAGGCACGTGCCAGACGGGTAATCGAATCGAGGAAGATCACCACATCGTGTCCACATTCGACCAATCGTTTGGCTTTTTCGAGCACGATGCCGGCAATCTTTACGTGGCGTTCGGCAGGTTCGTCGAACGTAGAAGCAATGACTTCGGCATTGACGGTACGTGCCATATCGGTTACCTCTTCGGGGCGTTCGTCGATGAGCAGCATAATCATGTACACTTCGGGGTGATTGGCAGCGATGGCATTGGCAATATCCTTCATCAAGATGGTTTTACCTGTTTTAGGTTGTGCCACAATCAATGCGCGCTGTCCTTTTCCAATAGGAGCAAACAGATCGACCACACGTGCCGAGAGCGAATCGGAATAGGTACCTTTGCACAGACGGAACTTTTCGTCGGGGAAGAGCGGGGTAAGATGCTCGAACGGCACCCTGTCGCGCACTACACTGGGGTCGCGTCCATTGATTTTGTTAACCTTTACCAGCGGGAAGTATTTTTCTCCCTCTTTAGGCGGACGAATCACACCGTCGACCACATCGCCGGTTTTCAGCCCAAACAGCTTGATTTGCGATTGCGACACATAAATATCGTCGGGCGAAGAAAGATAGTTGTAGTCCGAGGAGCGTAAGAATCCGTATCCGTCAGGCATAATTTCGAGCACCCCCGTACCGCCGAGAATATCATCAAAATCATAAGCAATTTCGTGTACGGGCTGTGGCATCCGTTTGGGTGGTTGTTGTTGCTGTCCTTGCGGGTGCGGCGGCTGTTGTTGTCCCTGCGGATGCGACTGCTGTCCTTGCGGATGCTGTCCCTGTTGGTATTGCTGATTATTATTGTTACTATTATTATTCGGACGATTATTGTTAGCAGGCGGATTGGGCTGATTAATGCGCGGACGTTGTTGCTGTTGTTGCTGCTGCTGTTTGGGCGTAGTTTTGGGTGGTTGCGGCACATGCAGTTCGTTTTTGGTAGCTTCGAACTTGGCAAACAATTCGCTCGGAATGATGACCTTATCCGACGAATCGTCCAAGTCTTCAATGGGGATAAAATCCTCGTCGGCATCCATTTGGAGGATGGGATTATTATCTACTATTTTGGCTTTTGTCACGGTAGGCGCTGCGACTTTAGGAGTTGCTACCGGTGTCTCTTTTGCTGCGGGTGCAGGTACAACAGTTACTGCGACCGTTTGCGCCGTTATTGCTTTTTTTGTTTCGGCAACCGGTTCGGGCGGTATTACATTCGCTACCATCGCTGTTTTAGGTGCAGATGCCGTTTTAGGAGCAAGGGTTGCTTTAGGTGTGGCAGTTGCTGCTTCGGGCACCGATACCGGATTGGGTGTCGGCGCTATTTTAGGAGCAGGCGCCGTTGCTTGAGGCGCTGTTGTTTGAGGTATTGCTTCCGCTTTAACCGGTGTAGCGGCAACTTGTTTTTCTTCTTGTTGTACCTTGCGTGGGCGTCCTCTCTTTCGTTTGGGTAATTCGGGTGCTTCGTTTTTGGGAGTTGCGGGTGCAGGTTTTGCTGTGGCATCGACAACAGCCAAGGGTTTTACAGATACTGTTTCCTCTTTGGACTGGGTTGCGGCAGGAGCAGATTCTTTAGGCTTAGCTGCGGCAGGAACCGGTTCTTTGGTCAGCGTGCCGTTTTTATTGGCGCTAAACACCTTATTGGTTTTTTCCTTAGTAGCCGTTACTCGCGTACGTTTTTGTACTTTGTCGCCTTTACGTTCTTCTTTCAACTTATCGGCAGCTACTTTCTTTGTGGCTCCGGCAATGGCTTGTTCATCCAGTATTTTATAAACAAGCTCTTCTTTTTTCAGCGTATCTGTTTTAGTTATGCCAAGTTCTTGGGCAATTGTTTGAAGGTCCGACAAGCTCTTGTCGTTCAATTGAATAATGTTATACATACAGTCGTATATGTGAAATAGTTAAAATTATCATTATTAATATTATTTGGGGAATAGATAAAAGGATATGCGCACGACTGTGCAGATGCACAAGTTCTGTGGTATTTATTCGTTTCCAACAAAAAATGGTGTACGGGGTATTGTTATGATGTGAATAAAACGCCGCAAAGATATGAAATGTTTTTCAGAAACAAATGAAATAGACGCTTTTTTTAAATCAACAGCGCTTGATAATCAATATCTGACGGGTCTTTTCGTCGATTCGGAAGCGATTATCCATCCGTTCACCTATTAACCATACTATTTGTTGCCCGCTGCACAGCACCCATTGTTGTTCTTTACACAACAGTGAATATTTACGGTTCGTTAAATAATCGCTGATTTTTTTTTGCCCCTTCATTCCGAAAGGGACAAAGATATCGCCCTGTTTCCAAAGGCGCAACGTGAGCGGTTCGGTCAATTTATCGGCATCCACACAAATAATATCGGGTGTACGCGGAACTACAAAGTCGTTGGTATAAGGTTGTTTTTCCATGCTCAGTTTGAAAGGCGGAGCGGGAGGTGCCGAAGCATCTCCATGGTCGGGTACCTCCGCCTCGCGCACAATGAGCAGCTCCGTTCTATCTTTTATCAGGCGACAAGATACGCTTCGAAAGGTTTTACCCGATTGACCGTGCAGGGCATTAAAGACATTGTCGATTTGTGCGCTGTTGAACCCCAACGGATGCAGTATCTCAAAGAGAATGGTTTTCGGGGCAACCTCTTTCAATAGCGCCTCTATGCAAATGCCTTGCGGGGTCAGTATCCGCTGTTTGGCATCTTCGACACCTTTACTATATAACAAACGGGCATCATTGAGGTACGTTGCCGTTTGTGCCAGCGTTTCCCGCACAGCCGGATTGACGGTTTCCATCAAGGGGAGCAGTTCGAGGCGTATTTTATTACGGGTATAGTCGTGCAGCATATTGGTGCTGTCGGTGACGTACGATTGTCCGATGTGTTGCAGATAGTCGAGTATTTCGTTGCGATCGATACAGAGTAACGGACGCACCACTTTTCCGTTTACGGGGCGTATTCCGGTCAGTCCGTTCAGCCCTGCACCGCGAATGAGGTTGAGCAGCAACGTCTCTGCGCTGTCGTCGCGATGATGAGCTACGGCAATGACCTCGGCATGCCGTTCGTGCAGCAGCGTGTCGAACCAGTCGTATCGCAGTTGGCGGGCTGCCATTTCGATGGAGAGGTGTTGCCGTGTAGCCAACTCGACGGTATCGAAGTGACGGATGTGCAGATGCACTTTCAGGTCGCTGCACAACGCGGTAACGAACGCTTCGTCGCGATTGGATTCTTCGCCGCGCAGATGAAAGTTGCAATGGGCAGTTTCGCAGGTATACCCCAATCGGAGTAGCAGGCGCAACAGCGCGACCGAATCGGCTCCGCCGCTCAATGCTACGATGATTCGGGCATGTTCATCGAACAACTGTTCGTCGGCAATGTATCGGGCTACTTTTCGGATGGTGCTGATGCTCGACATGCTGTTCATTCTGTGCATTTACTCATCGCCGGTGTTGTAGGTGCCGTCAATGATGCTGAGTGCGGTACCCAGCAACGCCTCCTGCTCATCGCCAAAGGGAAGATAGTTTGCTGCGTAGTTGTTCTCATCCACTAAGTAGTCGGGTGTGAAACCGGTGGTATAATCCGCGTTGTTTTCCGAGTTTTCCAACCGACAAACCACGGGGTTTATCCGTATCATCAGTTCCCGGCTGGCATAGCTTTCGGTGACCATGTTTTTTCCGGCTGTTTTCTGTCCGATAAGCACCACGGTCATGTAGGGTTTCAGGCAGTTGATCAACATCTCGGAGGCGGCGGCAGTTCGGGTGGTTGTCAGCACGTAGAGGGTGTGCACATGGAGGTTCTCTCCTCCGGCGATGAGTGTCGGGTCGAAGTTGAACGTGGTTGTTCCGATGCGATCGTTGTAGCGGGCATATCCCATCACCTTGCCGAGTGCATCGGCAGGAACGAGCAAGGTACAGAGCAGTTCGGCAGAGGTCAGGTCGGTACCCTCGTTGTAGCGCAGGTCGAGCACAAACTCATCGCCTGCTCCGTCACCTGCCAAGGCTTTGGAGGCTTCGAGCAGCGCACGGTCGTAGGGTCGGTCGGTAGCATTGTCATCTGTCCCCGAACGAAATCGGTTGTACACCAGATAGCCGATACGTTTGCCTGCCCGTTCATACACCTTATTATAATATACCGGATTATCGTCGATGATACGTGCTGCCCCCAACTGCACGGGTGTATCACGGGCTATCACGCTATCGGTTTCGAGGTCATAACTACCTACGGTGAGTGTCATGCCGGCGCCTCCATTCAGCCGTGCATAATTTTTTTGCGTAATCGGTTCTCCATCCATCTCCATAATCCAATCGCCCCGCTGCAAGCCGGCAGATTCGGCAGGCGAATCGTGCGCCACATAAGCAATGCGGGCAAAGCAGGCAGTATCGTTATACAGGGGTGTCGTGACGGCATATCGCAACCCGTAACTATATTCGGTATCGTCAACACTCCGGCTGACGCTTACCAAGCTGTCGATGGATGATATTTTATCGTCTGCCGAGAGCAGCGATTTGAAAAAGGTTGCGGGTGCCTGAAAGTAGTTCAAATCGTTGAAGTGAGGTATCTCATCATACCAATAGTATCGTTCGCGCATCAGGCTGTCTATCCACCGGTCGGTTCGTGTTTCTGCTGCATACCCTGCCCATCGGTCTACGCCGCATGACGAGAGGCATATCGGTAGCATCAGTACGACAGCCCATCGAACGATTCTGTTTTTGATTGTGTGGTTCATTTTGATGATTCTATAACGAGGCTTTTATCTAAAAAAGATAGTCTGCAAACTCCGGTAAGAGAGTTTGCAGACCGATAGTATCTGTGTGGGTTACTTCAGGTCTTCAACCGCCGCCTGTGCAGCAGCCAGACGTGCAATAGGCACGCGGAAGGGAGAGCAACTCACGTAATTCAGCCCTACCTTGTGACAGAATTTCACCGAAGAGGGTTCTCCACCGTGCTCGCCGCAGATGCCGCACTTCAAGTCGGGGCGTATAGAGCGTCCTTTTTCGGTAGCCATACGGATGAGCTGACCTACGCCTTTCTGGTCGAGCACTTGGAACGGGTCTACCTTCAGAATCTTCTTCTCCAGATAGATGGGGAGGAAGGAGGCAATGTCGTCGCGCGAGTATCCGAAGGTCATCTGCGTGAGGTCGTTGGTACCGAACGAGAAAAATTCGGCAGACGATGCGATGCGGTCGGCAGTGAGTGCGGCACGCGGAATTTCGATCATCGTACCCACCTTGAAGTCGATGCTGTCGCCCATCTCGTCAAAGAGTTTGGCAGCTTCGTCACGAATCACCTTCTCCTGTTCTTTAAACTCGTACAAGATACCGGTCAACGGCACCATGATTTCGGGTTTGGTTTCTACACCCTCTTTCTTCAGTTCCAGTGCGGCTCCCAAGATGGCACGTGTCTGCATCTGCGTGATTTCGGGATAGGTATTTCCCAACCGACAACCGCGGTGTCCGAGCATCGGGTTTTGCTCGTGCAGGGCATTGACGCGTTGCTGAATGTACTCCAACGTCACACCCATAGCATCTGCCATCTCCTGTTGTCCTTTGACATCGTGGGGCACAAACTCGTGCAAGGGGGGATCGAGCAGACGTACCGTTACGGGGTATCCTGCCATCACGCGGAAAATGCCTTTAAAGTCTTCCTGTTGATAAGGCAGAATCTTTGAAAGCGCCTTGCTGCGTCCTTCGGCTTCTTCTGCCAGAATCATTTCGCGCATGGCTTTGATCTTTTCGCCCTCGAAGAACATGTGCTCGGTGCGGCACAGTCCTATTCCTACTGCTCCGAAGCTGCGAGCTACTGCCGCGTCGTGAGGCGTATCGGCGTTGGTACGCACTTGCAGTTTGGTGTATTTGTCTGCCAGCTGCATCAGTTCGGCAAAGTCGCCCGACAGCTCGGCAGCCTTCGTAGCCACCTGATCTTTATATACCTCTCCGGTGCTTCCGTTGAGTGAGATGAAGTCGCCCTCTTTCAGCACGATGTCGCCTACGGTTACGGTGCGTGTTTTGTAGTCGATGGTGAGTGCGCCGGCTCCCGATACGCAGCATTTGCCCATGCCTCGTGCCACAACGGCAGCGTGCGAGGTCATACCTCCGCGTGCAGTCAGAATGCCTTCGGCTACTGCCATACCTGCCAAGTCTTCGGGTGATGTTTCAATGCGCACCATGATCACCTTCTTGCCGTTTACCGCCCATTCGGCAGCATCGTCGGCAAAGAATACGATTTGTCCGGTGGCAGCTCCCGGCGATGCGGGCAGACCGCGTGTCAGCACCTTGGCTTTCTTCAGTGCGGCTTTGTCGAACACGGGATGGAGCAATTCGTCTAATTTGTTGGGTTCGCAACGCATCAGGGCAATCTTTTCATCGATCATCCCTTGGTGTAGCAGGTCGACGGCAATCTTTACCATCGCCGCTCCGGTGCGTTTACCGTTGCGTGTTTGCAGGAACCATAGTTTGCCCTCCTGTACGGTGAACTCCATGTCTTGCATGTCGCGATAGTGATTCTCGAGCTTAGTTTGGATAGCATCCAGCTCTTTGTAAATCTCGGGCATGGCTTCTTCCATCGATGGATACTTGGAGGCGCGCTCTTCTTCACCGACACCTGCCAGCTCAGCCCAGCGCTGCGAGCCGATCTTCGTGATTTGTTGCGGGGTGCGGATGCCGGCTACCACATCTTCGCCTTGCGCATTGATGAGGTATTCACCATTGAAGATGTCTTCGCCTGTTCCGGCGTCACGACTGAAGCATACACCCGTAGCCGAGGTGTCGCCCATGTTTCCGAAGACCATTGCCTGTACGCTGACGGCAGTTCCCCACTCGTCGGGTATTCCTTCCATCTTACGGTATAGTATGGCACGCTCGTTCATCCACGAATTGAACACAGCGCATATCGCTCCCCAGAGCTGCTCGTAGGCATGAGTGGGGAAGTCTTTGCCGGTTTGCTGTTTCACGGCAGCTTTGAATCGGCTTACCAGCTCTTTCAGGTCTGCCACCTCCAGCTCATTGTCTAATTTCACTCCCTTCTGATGCTTGATCTCTTCGATAATCGCTTCAAAAGGGTCGATATCTTCTTTATTGGTAGGCTTCATGCCCAGCACTACGTCGCCGTACATTTGCACGAATCGGCGGTACGAATCCCACGCAAACCGTGCATTTCCGGTCTTGCGAATCATTCCTTCGACTACTTCGTCGTTTAGTCCCAGATTGAGGATGGTATCCATCATACCCGGCATGGATGCCCTTGCTCCCGAGCGTACGGAAACCAACAGCGGGTTTTCCACATCGCCAAACTTAGAGCGCATCAATGCCTCTACATGCGCAATGGCGTTTTCTACTTCACCTTTGAGCAGCGCCACCACTTGGTCTTGTCCCATCTCATAATATTCCGTGCAGACGTCAGTAGTAATGGTGAATCCCGGTGGCACCGGCACACCTATTAAATTCATCTCAGCCAAGTTGGCTCCTTTACCTCCCAGAAGGTTTCGCATGTCGGCTTTGCCTTCGGCTTGTCCGTTGCCAAATGTATAAACTCTTTTAGCCATAAATTATTATAAGTTATAATTGTACTTAATCTACAAAAAGTTTGCAAAGCTAAGTATATTTCAATTATCAGCATTACAATTAGGCAAATAATTGAATTGAAAATGGAGAAAGGTCGTTAGACGGACGTCTAATCACCGTTAAGAATGTTACCTTTGCGGCATGTTTCACTTGTAAAAGCAATCTATTATGGAACAGATTCGTAAACTGCCAACCGGCATACAGTCGTTTGAGAAGCTGCGTACTCGCGGTAATCTGTATGTAGACAAAACCTCACTGATATATCAGTTAGTATCTACGGATGTCCCTTATTTCCTTAGTCGCCCACGCCGCTTCGGAAAGAGCCTGCTCGTCTCTACACTCGAAGCCTATTTCGAGGGGCGGAAAGATCTCTTTAAAGGGCTGGCTATTGAACAGCTGGAAACCGAATGGGAAATATATCCCGTGCTGCATCTCGACCTGAACGCAAAAAGATATGATAGTGTGAAGGCCTTGAATGCTATCTTAAACGAACACTTGGAAAAGTGGGAAACACTGTATGGTGATGAGAAACGAGATCGCAATCCGGAAGAACGATTTAAGTACGTCATTGAGCGCGCTTACGAAAAGACCCAAAAACCGGTCGTTGTGCTGGTTGACGAATACGACAAACCGTTGCTGGCAAATCTGGATAATGAGGAGTTAAGCACGGACTTGCGTAGTGCATTGAAAGCCTTCTACGGTGCCTTGAAAAGCACGGATGAATATCTGCGCTTCATCTTCATCACCGGAGTGACCAAATTCGCGCAAGTAAGTGTATTTAGCGACTTGAATCAGCTTACCGACATCAGTATGGAAGAACCCTATGCTACCCTTTGCGGTATCACCCAAGATGAATTGGTACAAACGTTTCAGCCTGAAATAGAGGTGTTGGC
>JAISIN010000106.1 GCA_031262085.1 Prevotellaceae bacterium | reverse complement strand
AAGATGATATAAAAGATAACTTCGGCACGCGATTCGTTGTCGCTCTTTGCCTCATAAGGGATACCGGCGACGAAAGCGCGCATGCACTTCATGCAGGTATCAATATCGCCGGTGTCGAGGCTCTCTTTGATGGCTATGATGCCCACGTTGCCCTCTTCCTGCGTATAGCCCAAATAGGAGGGCAACAAGGAGTTGACAAAGCCGAAGCGCACTTCATCATTGGGGTAACCCAAGGTATAAACGCCTTGATTATAGTCTTTGATGGTGAGATACCCGCTTTGATAGAGCACGGGAAACAGCTCGGTCAAGGTTTCTACCGCACGGTCGAATGAAGAGGCTAAAGCTTTGTAGCCTTCCAATTCTTGGGGTATCACGTGACGACTTTTCATCAGTTCGACAAGGAAAGTGGGGGTGCCGCTCTCATACCAATAGTAGTCATACCTTTTGTTTTTCAGCACCTTTATGATGCTGTACGGGTTGTATATATCTTCGCTCTCTTCACAAAAATGATACCCGTCGTACATCTGTTTGAGGTGCGCGCACGCCTCATCGTAGGTCTCGCGATTGCGTGCTGCCAAGGCTGCAATGTCAGGCTCAAACTGTGTGAGCAGTTCGGTCTCGGTGATGCCGCAGATGCTACTATATTCCTCCAACATGCTGATGTTGTCCAAGTGATTCAGCTCGCTGAAGATACTCAGTTGGCTAAACTTGGTGATGCCGGTGAAGAAGAGGAAACGGATATATTTGCCGCTATCCTTGAGCGGGCTGAAGAAGTCGCGCAAGATGTCGCGCAGCCCGGTACGCTTCGTCTCTTGGTCGGCACCGATGGCGGAAAGGATAGGCGAATCGTACTCGTCAATCAGCACCACCACCTGCTGCTTAGTTTGTTCATAAGCACGTTGGACGACGCCGCCGAAGCGACCGCCGAAAGTAGTCTCTTTTTCATCGCGACCATACTTTTTCTCCCATTCGGAAACATGAAGCGAGAGTATCTGGTTCAAACTCTCCACCCCATCGCCCGGATATTTGGATTTAGCAAACGAAATGTGAAACACCGCGTGCTCGGTCCAATCTTTCTCCAATTTCTCCATCGCCAAGCCCTCGAAGAGTTGCTTCTTGCCCTCGAAGTAGGCGCGTAAAGTAGATACCATGAGGCTCTTTCCGAAGCGGCGGGGGCGGCTCAGGAAACAGGTACGGCTGCTTTTAACCAAGCGATAAAGCAGATCGGTTTTGTCTACGTATACGCAATTGCTGTTACGCAGATCTTCAAAATCTTGTATCCCGATAGGGAAGAAACGCACAGGCTGTTCCATATAGATGATGTTTATGAGTTCATTTTGCGGACAAATATAGTGTATTTTCCCTATCCACCCTTTTTTATGATTTGATTTTTAATCATTTATCATTCTTCCCTCTCTCCCATCCGGCCTCTTTCGCATCACCTCCCTACTGCCTAAGTTTGTTACCTATGCAGCAACATTGTATGCTTTTTTTAACTTTACCCAAAACGGCTTTGCTTTTTACTCACACCAATTCATATCCGCATAAGAAAGCGAATATGCGCAGGATATTGGCGAAAGTCGGTATTTGTTGCTCGCCTGCCCTTTTGCTTCGCCTTTAGGCAGGCTCACTATACCCTTTTAGCTTAAAAAAAATGACGGTTGTCAGGTAGTAAACTAAAGGGGCGCGACCACCCGAAACCCGCTGCCGTTGCCGCGGCCGCCGGGGACGCTGTCGTTGCGATAGGCAGAGCGGCAGCTCTCGGCAGCGTCGTAGCAGCTGCCGCCGCGAAGCACGCGGCCAGAACCCGAGGACGGACCCGTAGGATTCGTCTGAGCAGAAATCGGGTAAGAGCCATACCAATCACTACACCACTCCCATACGTTGCCGCTCATATCGTATATTCCCAATTCGTTCGGGGACTTCTGACCGACAGGATGAGTAGAACTACCGCTATTGTTATCATACCAAGCCACACTATCGATATTGTTACTGCCACTATATATATAACCGTTGCTACGATTACCGCCACGGGAAGCATACTCCCATTCGGCTTCGGTAGGCAAACGATAATGCTTGCCGGTAGCAGCATTGAGCTTCCGGAGAAACTCTTGTACATCGTTCCAACTTACATTCTCTACAGGATAGTTATCATCTTTATCATTAAAGAATGACGGATTACTGTCCATCACAGCCTTCCATTGTTCCCGTGTCACTTCATATTTACTAATTTGGAAACTGCTGACTGTCACTTGGTGTTTCACTTCGTCGTCTGTGTCTTTAATCTCTCTTTTATGGTACTGTTCGTCGTATTCTTTTTTACGTTTTTCGAAACTCTTTTTTAATGATTTCGGACTACTTCCCATCGTAAATGTACCACCTTCTACAGACACCATTTCCGGCTCAACTGATTTTATAATAGTAGTTCTTATGAAGGCTAAATATGCTGAATATGCAGTCTCTGCCGGTTCAAAATGATTCCTTGTAGCAAGCCACTCCATAAGCTCATTATTATTTGAAAGCCTTGCTATGCCATATAGGCTCCAAGATATAATCCAAGAGAACATCCAATAACCCACTACGGCTATTATAAAGACCCCGATATATTTAATCGAATTCTTCTTAACTGAATTAAAATTTATCTTCATTACGTTCTCTATTGATAGATTGTATACAAAAAGGCACTAACTAAAATTGCAAACATGAATATCAATTGAGTAAACCATGGTATGAGATTAGTAACTGCTTCATAACAGATTATAATAATTGAGTATAAGCAAAAGTAGTTGAATACTTTAGACACGTCGGAATTGTAACATTCAGAAGCAATAAACGTAGCTATTGATAGTGCCCATGTGAATTTGATTTTCTTTGACTCAACAAATTGCTTTGTCATTGTTAGCCCATAGATAGAAAGTATAAAAGTCGCTAATATGCCAATTGTCATAAACGTGCCATCAAGCCCGCCATAATACCAACCACAATATTCATCATGAGCAAATATGGAAGCCCACACAATATATATTGCTGCGATAGCCCATAATGTTTTACTCCATTTGCCGTTGATAGGGAATAGAACGTATCTATTACTTTTGATAGTATCATCATCCGCGATATGCTTTGTCACGTTTGACCCGCCATGTTCTCTCGGCGGATCACCTGGTGGCGTTAGTGGCTTAGACTCTTGCATTGGCGGCATTTGCCTATTAAAGCGATTTAATACACAAGCCTTTTGGATGATTACTCGTGTTTGTGCAGAGACTTGAATTAGTCCATTAGCCAGTTCTGCCTCCTCCAAGTCCGTGGATTTCTTGGGGTCTTTACCCATAAGGCAAAACCACATCGTTGCGCCGAGGGCATATACGTCTGCTGTTGGAGAGAATGTTGTGATGCCGGCATACTGCTCTATTGGCGCATACCCGTCCGAGCAACCAAGGGTATTGATTGTAGAAGTCGGCTTACCATCCTTATCATAATGCTTTGATAATCCGAAATCAATCAGCACGGGGCGAGTTTCGTCATTATCATCTTGGGTAAGCATGATGTTGTCCGGCTTTATGTCAAGATGGGTCATTCTGTTTGCATGGAGATACTGAACCGCTTCAATAATGGGATTCATGATGGATAGCATTTGCTCTTCCGGAAGTGCCCCATTGCGTCTCACCCGTGAA
This sequence comes from Prevotellaceae bacterium, assembly GCA_031262085.1. Taxonomy (GTDB): domain Bacteria; phylum Bacteroidota; class Bacteroidia; order Bacteroidales; family Bacteroidaceae; genus Bacteroides. The sequence goes on along the minus strand of JAISIN010000106.1, from coordinate 12,423 downwards.
CACAAGGATTCTCCATCAAGGTACTCCATAACGTAGTAGGCTGTATTGTTTGCCTCAAAAACCTCATTTACTTTGACGAGATGATGATGGTCTACACTGCGCAAGCGTCTTGCCTCAGCAATGAAATCCTTTTTGGCGTTTTCCACTCTTTCCTTTGCCGGATTGGAGTAGACCACGCGACTTGTGTCCGGTTCACGTTCACAATCGCTACTCATGAAATGTTCCTTGATGGCGAACTTTACCCGCGCAGAGACATTCCCTACCTTTATCTTTGCCGTGGCAAGGTAGGTAATGCCGAATCCGCCGGAACCGAGAACGGATTCTATGCGATACGTATAGCTCTGACTTTGAAGTAAATACCCTGACGGGAGTCTATTATTCTTAGTCGTCATATAGCTTAAAGATATGTTAGCTTGCAAGAGAAAAGATGAATGTTGAAAAAGGATAAATTAAGGAAGCACCAACCGGAACCCGAAGTTGCTGAAGCGGTAGCCGGGGTCGTAGTGGAAACGAAAGGCAGATCGGCAGTACTTGGCGTTGATGTTCCAGCTGCCGCCGCGAAGTACGCGGTTAGATCCCGAGGACGGACCCGTAGGATTCGTCTGAGCAGAAGTTGAGTAACTACCATACCAATCACTACACCATTCCCATACGTTGCCGCTCATATCGTATATTCCCAGTTCGTTCGGGGACTTCTGACCAACAGGATGAGAAGAACTACCACTATTATCACTATACCAAGCTACATTACCAACACTGTTACTACCACTATATATACAACCTCTGCTATAATTACCCCCGCGAGCAGCATACTCCCACTCGGCTTCGGTGGGCAGGCGATAATGCTTACCGGTAGCAGCATTGAGCTTCCGTAGGAACCCTTGCACGTCGTTCCAACTTACATTCTCTACGGGATAGTTATCGCCTTTCTTAAAACCGGAGGGATTATCGCCCATCACCGCTTTCCATTGACCCTGTGTCACCTCGTACTTACCGATATGAAAGCTGCTCACGGTTACTTGATGTTGGACTTCATTATCATAACGGCCCGGTTCCGACTTCGGACTTCCCATTGTAAATGTACCACCTTCTACATGTACCATTTCTAACGTCAATGAATGTATAGGAGATGGTGTTGATGACACGGTTGCTACCGCTTCCTTCTCTTGCAGCGTAAAACTTTCTATTATTGTTTCTGCCTCTTTCACCGAAATTTCTGTTTCAATATCTACATATCCGTTCTTTTTGATTGTTACTTTATGCTTTCCCTTTGAGATATTTTTGTTTGAATAGGGGGTGACTCCCATCTTTTTCCCATTGATATAAACATCCGCATTGTTCGGATTGGAGGTGATGTTGATCACGCTATATGTAGGAGTTGGTGGCTTGGTTGCTTTCTTTTTCAGCGTAAAACTCTCCGTTATTGTCTCTGCCTCTTTCACCGAAATCTCTTTTTCAGCATCTACATATCCGTTCTTCTTGATTATTAACTTATATCTTCCACTCGAAAAGTCTTTACCTGAATAGGGAGTATTCCCCATCTTTTTCCCATCGATATAAACATCCGCATTGTTCGGGCTGGAGGTGATATTAATCACACTATATTTCTTTTGCAACGTAAAACTTTCCGTTATTGTCTCTGCCTCTTTCACCGAAATTTCTTTTTCAGTATCTACATATCCGTTCTTTTTGATTGTTACTTGATACTTTCCACTCGAAAAGTTTTTACCTGAATAGGGAGTATCCCCCACCTTTTCTCCATCGATATAAACATCTGCATTGTCCGGATTGGAGGTGATATTGATCACGCTATATTTCTTTTGCAACGTAAAACTCTCCGTTATTGTCTCTGCCTTTTTCACCAAAATCTCTTTTTCAGCATCTACATATCCGTTCTTCTTAATTGTTACTTGATACTTTCCACTCGAAAAGTCTTTACCTGAATAGGGAGTATTCCCCATCTTTTCTCCATCGATATAAACATCTGCATTGTCCGGATTGGAGGTGATATTGATCACGCTATATGCAGGTGCGACCACCCTAAAACCAAGGGATTCGGAACGATAGCCGGGGGCACGACCATAACGAAAAGCAGAGCGACAACAAGAAATAGGATACCTAAAACCACCGCCACGCTCCACGCGAATAGAACCGTCGAATGCTCCTTGAGGGTTTATCTGTACGGAATCAGGATAGTTTCCATACCAGTCGCTGCACCACTCTCCTACATTGCCATGCATATTATAGATTCCCCAAGCATTGGGCGAGTAATTGCTTACAAATTGAGTGTGTTTTATGACTTCGATAGAGTCGTTGAGATTACAGTTCGCTTGCCAAGTGGCGAGATTGCTTCCTGTGTTAAACGGAGTCATTGTACCTGCACGACAAGCATACTCCCATTCCGCTTCGGTGGGTAAGCGATATTGCTTACCCGTAGCGGCATTGACTTTCCAGAGAAACTCTTGCACATCATTCCAACTCACATTCTCAACAGGACAGTTATCACCATTCTTGAAATGCGACGGATTACTACCCATTACAGCCTCCCACTCTCCTTGCGTTACCTCGTATTTACCGACTTGAAAGCTGCTGAGTGTTACCTGATGCAATGTTTCATCTTGGTTACGATCCGCCTCAGACAATGGACTTCCCATCCAGAAAGTACCGCCTTGCACTACGACCATTTCCGGTTCAAACGACTTCGTTGAAGATGAGGGAGGTATCGTTGTTTCGCCACCATGCACGGGAACGCCCTTTTCGAGCATCCCTGTCCACGGTGCGAAAGTGGGATAGAGTTGTCGGGCTGCCACGCTCAATGTCAGTAAGCAGCCTGCGAGTAGTAATATTTTCTTCATATATAGAGTTTGTGAGATTAGATTCTCTGATTATCGTGCTGTGGCAAGCTGCATCACCAAATCTTCATCTTCGTAATAGACCATGGGAAGCGCTTCGGGTGGGAGGTAATCGTTCAAAAAGCAATAGTTGCTTTTCTCCGGACTTAAAGAACTGATTACCTCCCATCTTTATTCTAATTCATTGGAACGAGTTTGAGTAAATCAGCCGTTGAGCCATTGGTTTTTTTGAGGATGGATTCGGCTTTTGCCTGGTTTACCATAACACCTTCTCCATTCTCATAACATGCAGCCAACCGTTTGGCAGCATTGGGGGTCAATAGTCCTTGAGCTTGTGTGTAGTATTCCACGGCTTTGGAATAATCTTGAGGTACTCCGCGACCTTCATAATACATATCACCCAAGTAGCAAAGAGCCGGAGCATAATGATTGGCAGCCGCTTTTTGTAGCAGTTCACTGGCTTGGGTCATGTCTTTGTCTACGCCTTTGCCTGCTTCATAGATGCCGCCAAGGAGATATGTAGCCAGTGTGTTATCTGCTTTGGCGCTCTTTATGAGTGTCTTTATGCCCTTTTTTAGGTTATATTTACGGTAGTCTTTGTTTGCCAAAATAACGCCTTGCATTGTTTTTCCCTCTGCAACTTTTGCTTTTGCTACAATCTTGAATTGCTTGTTTGCATTGTCAAAGTCTTTTTCGTTATAGTATTTTAGTCCTTTCAGGTAGGTGTGGTAAGCACTTCCTTTGAGGCTACCCTCCCCCTCTTCAAACAACTTTTTGAATGCATTCGCGTGACCTCTGGGAATACAAAGCGCAAACCAAGAGGTTGCTTGGTCGTAATCGACTGCCACCCCATTGCCATTTACATAATCGAGCGCCAAGTTGTATTGTGCATTGGAAACACCATTATGCGCGGCTTTCATCATCCATAATGCACCCTGTTCTGGATTTTTCATCACGCCGGCTCCCGTATTATAGGCTTTTGCCACCTCATATTGTCCCATGGGGAAATCTGCCTCTGCCGCCTTTAACAGGTAGATCATGCCTTGCTGCGGATCCGCTTTTACTCCGACGCCGTCATGGAGCAATTTGCCATAATAGAAGACACAAGTAGGGTCATCTTGATCTGCTCCCATCTTGAACCATTCGAATGCCTGATCCGGCTTTTTACCGTTCAGCAGCAGCATAGCCAAGTCCCGTTGTGCATCAACCGAACCTTTTCTTGCCGCTTTGACAAAGTATCCGGCAGCCTTGTTCAAGTCTTTTTTTGTGCCAATCCCATTTTTGTAGCAATTAGCGATATAGACGCAGTAGAATGTCTGACCTCTGTCGGCCAACTGCAAGTTTTGCTGAAACAGCATGTCGTTACCCTCTTTGATGGAACGATTGTAAAGTCCCACCGCACGGAGAGAGTCCCGCTTTACACCATGACCGGTTTCATAGCACATGCCCAAATTGCCGATTGCCCGCGCATTGCCCTGTTTGGCAGAGCGTGCCCACCATTGGGCGGCTTCGGCATAGTTCTGTTTCACATGTTTCCCGCGATAGTACCAGGCACCTACTTCATTTTGTGCAGCCGCATCTCCTGCTTTGGCTTTTGCCAACACATTTTTAATACTATCAGTTGCTTCCTCCAGCGTTTGTTGCGCATACGCAATTTGAGGATAGAGGCATACAGCAGCCAAGACTGCAATAATCAAATACACTTTTTTCATATTCTTTTGTTTTTGAGTTATGCAAGCATGTCGTTAAGGAGATCATTTCCCGAATCGTTAGTCGCAAGAAGCATGCCTGAGGCATCGTCAATCGGATCCATAGGCAGCTCCTCCATCTCCGATTCGGGTTCTATGTCAATCTCGATCTCATCGGGGTTTACGTTCCATGTGTCGGATTCATCGATGACAGCCAGCTCTTCACCGTTGAGAATCTCCTCCGGCTCCAAGTCGTTGACACCAACCGCCCCTTCCGGTATCAGTGTCGGCTCTACGATAGGATCCGGCGCCACAATGGGCGTCGACTCTACGATAGGCGTCGGCTCAATAATTGGCTCCGGCTCAATGGGAATTACCGGCTCCGGGTCAATGATAATATCATCCGGATCTACCGGATCCGGCTCCAGCGTCGGCACCAGCACTGGTTCCGGCTCGATGATAAGAGATTCCGGATCTTCTTCCTGCGACATGGCATTTGCAGCCATTACACCACCGGCTCCGACAACAGTAGATCCAAGTATCTCTGCGGATCTTCCTGCTACTTTTTTTGCTTTGATTACAGATTCTTTTTTCATTGCGATTACATTATTAATTAAGTAATTATTGTGATACAAAGTTAGTCTGCCGAAAACGCCTACACAAACAATCTGAGCTATCTTGTTTGAACTATATAGATTCTTTGATGAATAGTAAGCCTTGTACAAACTTCATATCATACTTAGGGTATTATAGTCTTAACCAAAGTGTTTTTGGCATCATACAGTTGCCCACTAACTAAGCGTCCATTCTCGTATAGCCCTTTCAGTGTGTATCCGGCTTCAACATCCAAATGAAACGGTCCTATTTCGTAACCTTTTTGGTTGTCCGTAAATGTCAATATGCCCTTGCCATGTGGATGTTCGTTTTTTATGCCGCCTTTCCATACGCCATAAGGAAAAGCCAAAGAGTCCGGGGGTGGGGGAGGTAGGGGTGTAGGAGTAGGTATTGGCGTAGGAGTAATTATTGGCGTAGGAGCAGGCGAAGGGATAAATGTAATTATTCCCCAGACAATTATTCCCAAAACAGCCATGCCGCCGAGAGTCATCGAAGTAAGCGGTAAACGCTTTTTTTGTATATTCTGTACAGTACTGATCACTACTGTCCCACGGTCTCCTCCACTATCTGTTACCTTTTTCAGTTTCTTCTTCACGATGCCAATCAATACTGTCAAATGACCTTCTCCATCACCTGTTACCTTTTTCAGTTTCTTCTTCACGATGTCAATCAATACTGTCACACCATTTTTTCCATCATCTTTCTCTTTACTAAGCTCTATACCGAGTGCTTCCGCAAAATCATCAATGGATTGGGTACGTTCATTTTTGTCCTGTTTCATCGCATTGACAATGGCTGTTTTAGTGACTTGAGAGAGGGTGTCGGGAAGCGCCGCTTCGATTTTGGCTCTATTGATATCGGAGGCTTTTACCGGATCTTTCCCCGTCAACATATAAAACAGAGTACCGGCTGCGGCATATACGTCTGCTTGTGGGGTGAATTGCGATATTCCTTGGTACTGTTCGTTGGGAGCATAACCCGGCGTACAAGCCAAAAGACTGATCTTTGAGGTCGCTTGACCTTTGACATCATAATGCTTGGATAACCCAAAGTCTACAATGATCGGCCGAATTCTATCGGGATCCTCCAATAATGGTTGCAGAAGAATATTATCCGGCTTGATGTCAAGATGGACAATTTGATGGGCATGCAATGAGGCGATTGCTCTTAAAACAGGCGTTATGATTGTCTTGGCGTCGCTTTCCGAGTAAGGGCTTCTGTTTTGTTCGATTTGTTGTCGCATATTCATCCCCGGTATATATTCCATCACATAATATACCGTATTGTTCTCCTCAAAGACCTCATTGATTCCTACGAGATTTTCATGAGAGATTCTTTGACTTTTCAGTCGGTTAGCTTCGGCAAGAAAACTATTTTTCCCCGCTACCACTTCATCCTTTGCAGATGGGGAATAAGAGACTTTTCCGTTGATGCGTTCGCACAACGTATCCATGAAAAATTCCTTGACGGCGAAATATAGCCTGATATTGCCGACATATCCCTGTACGCGATAGGTTATACCAAATCCTCCGGCTCCCAAGACTTTATCGATGGTATATTTCCACTTTCCCTTTAATAAGATGGTTCCCAGGGGAAGTGCGTTATTTAATTTGTTTTTCGGCATGGTCAGAATATATTTTTAATTAGATCCATAATGCGTGTACCCAATGGTTGGGATAGCGTAGGAGTAATCTCCTTAATCTGGCTCCTGTTCTCATGAATAATTTGGGTGGAGAGTTCTGCTTCGGGATCGATATCGATCGGAGGTCTCTCTTCGAAACATTGATTATTGCTCTCTTCGATCGGAATCAAGATTGCCGTATTATTGTCTTGGCTATCCTTAGATAGAGCGGCAATCTTTTCCATTTTCAGCCTATCTTCTATCGGTTCGCTTAGTATCGTAACCAACGTTTCGTCCGGAAGTCGGTGAAGCACTCCGTCCGAACAGAGAAAGAAGTAATCACCGGCGGCAATGTCTTCAAATTCATATAGATCGGCAGCAGGAAAGCTTTTATCGTCTGCCACATACGCGATGCATCGGGTAATGTAGTTGCTTTGAGGGTGTTCGATGGCTTCTTGCGGCGTAATATTGCCGGAGCGAACCAAAGCATTGACCAGAGAGTGATCATTCGTTTTGTATAAAATGCCCCTTTCGGGACGTATATGATACACCCTACTGTCTCCCATGTGAGCGATGGTTCCTCCATGGGCGTGGAAACACAAAAAAGTGAGTGTGGTAGCCATATCGAAGCAATTCCTCTTGCGCATCTCTTTGTAAAGCTGTTGATAGGCATAACTCAGGCAGTTCTTGAAGTCATCCGCAGTAAAAGGACGTGTCAAGTCTTCATCCTCCATATACCGGGCGATAGCTTCACAGACAGTTGCGCTGGCTATCTCTCCGGCGGCATTTCCTCCTACCCCGTCGCAAACCATGAAATAGCATTGTCCGGGGGAGGGCAAATCTTCATTTGGGAAGCGGGCATCTTCTTGATTTTCCCGTTTTCCCAATTGAAGAAAAGAGTAGGGCTGTTTAAGTATGATTTTCATTTCTTTCGCTCATCTTTTTCGAACCGGAATAGGGTTCTGCCGAGGGAAATCGTATCGCCATATTTAAGTGACACTATATCTCCGACGTTTAACGGACTATGGTTTATCATCACCGGATTTTGAGCTTTCAAGACATGCAGTTTGAAGTAATAACCCTTTTCAGGGCTTTTTTTATCTCTTTCTACCTCAATCTTTACACTACGTCTGCTCATCGTAATGTCATTTTTGATCTCGATATCCGAATGTAAGTTCGGGTCAGACCGTCCGATGGTATTAGAGCCTTCTTTCAAGGAGAATGATTGGTTGGCTCCCAATTTGCGAACCCAAACGAGTTTACCCGGAATTGTACTCAATGAGTCACCGACCGGTTGAGTTGATCTATGTGTATCTGCAACTTTCTCCGGATTATCCGGAGTGCCATCGGCAGAAGAAGGCTCTTCCGGGGAAGCAGCTGCGATTCTCACTTTTATTGTTTTGCCACAATGCGGGCAAGTGACCGAATAAGTACCACCTTTTGTCGGTTTGCGCATTTTAAATTTTTTGCGGCAATCTGGATTGATACATGTTAATATGAAGAGTTGTTCGGTGTTCATAATCTTAGATATTTATTATATCATCCATAAAATTCTCGCCTGAAGGGAGCGGTTCATCCTGCATTTCGGTAGATGCCAAATAAGTGTTGGTATCTTCTGTCATGATTTCCGCATCGCTAACCGTGATACCGCCGGCGTCAGCGATATATTGTCCCTCCGGTGTGGTGATCACATCAAATTCTAGGTCGTCATCAATATCAACCACTATAAATTCTTCTCCTGTCGGAGCGTGAAATGTCGCAGCCGTGTAGCTTGCTCCGTCTACGGTATAAACGGTTCCTATCTCTTCAAAGTTGAAAATCTCCTCCGACTCTAGGTCATTCGGGTCTATCTGGACTTCGGCTATGATAGCATCCGCGACTTCATCCGGATTAATTTGTCCTTGAGGTTGGGATGAAGCAGATGATTGGGCAAGCTGCTCGGATGGAACTTCACCCTCTTCCTCGGGTAAAACCGTTGGCTCTACGACCTCTGTTATTTCTGCTTCAGCGCCGGTTACTGTTTCATGTACTTCTACCTCCGGAATATTATCCGTTATCGGATCCGGCTCTTCGGGAACTACGATAGGTTGCTCCACCGGCGTTGCACCGGAATGATTGGATGTTTGCGAAGTCTCTGTGTGGAATTCTGCATCCGTAGGCTTTGGGGGGTCTACAACCGCAGGTTCCGGGGTCTCTTCCTGTTGAAGTTTCACCTCATCCTGCTCTTCCGCAGGCAGCGCAAATGCTGTGGCGGCAGCGCCCATGCCCGCACCGGCTACAGCCATTCCCACTCGTTCACCAAATTTGCCTCCTGCGCCTTTGGTGCTTTTCTCTTCTTGTGTGGGGTTAATGTTTTTAGTTTCCATATTGTTGTTTAATAGATTGACCGAAACGTGAATGTTGATAAAATCAATTCCACGTTGCAATGACCGCTTCTTGCAGCGCTTGCGACACGATCAATTGTGGATGTTGCTTTGACAAAGAACGTTTTACTACATCATTATATATATATTTGAACAGCTCCAATACAGTGATATGCCTGTCGCCATTCCTGTCGCATTTTCCCCGAAGCCCTTTTATCAATGCTTGAGAGAAATAACCGGCTCCCACCCACGCACTTTCCAAAGAGTATTCTCCTCCCCTGCATCCGACAAAAAAGATTTGATCCTTTTTCTCTTTTGCAACATTGAGAAGAGCATTCAACCCTTGTTGCTCTTTTGTGGGTGTACCACCGAAAATGGTGCCTGCATGGCAGGCGTCAATATAAGCGATCTTGTATTGGGCATCGGAGGATGTTAACAATGCGATCAACTCAGTGTAGTAGATAACACCATCATACGCACAAATCCCACCGGACATGCCATGACCGCTGAAGAAGAAGACGATCCGATCATCCTTTCCTGCTCTATTGCAAATAGCGCGAAGTTTCTCTAAGATATTGGCTTTATTCGCATATTTGCTGGTGAGCAGGGTGATGTCCTTGGTTTGCGATTCCATCACTTTTTTGAAAGCCTTGGCGTCTTTTGTTGTCTGCCGGAGGTTGTTGCTTTCGGAGCCATAGTTGGAAACTCCGATAACCAATACAAATGTACGGGCCGACAGTCCTATACTTATAAGGATAGTAACTGTCAATAGGAAGATACGTTTCATACGGCAATCTGTTTTTATTGTTACTTTAATATTTACTGATTCTGCTGCGAAGTTACTTCCGGAAGAAGCGGTTGCCAAATATTCTTCTTCATATCGCTTGAAATGCCGAGGTTATTTGTTGAATCGCATGCTTTCTTTGATAAACTCGAATCTACGTTGCGGTAGGCTCTGCCTCCTATCCGACTGTTGTCATTTTGCCTTGCATGCGGAACATTGCAAATTATCTATATCAAAATCCGAAAGGGGTCTTTTGCATTTTGGACAGACAAGAAAATTTCTCCGCCTCTCTCTCATTTTTTTTAGCTTCGCATTGTCATTTCGGAATAGAAGACCAACAATGATAGGGGCAAAAGCGATGGCAAAATATCGGATGCCGGAACCAATTGTAACAAATAAGCCGACGAAAGAGCATAGAAGAATCGCGACTACTCCCGAACATTTTGCAATCCAGCCATTGCGCGTGTTTACTTTTTCTTGCTTTGCCTCTTGCTCTGCTTGCGATGAATACATTTTCCGTAAAACGTCAAATTCATAAGAGTAATCTCCTTCTTTCGCCATCACCCTATGTGCCATCAATGTATAACTGCGATACCCGCCTCTACCCAAACGGATGATAGAATTCTCGGAAATCTTCTTTTTGGAAATCAGCCGGAACTCACCCGATTGATCCCTTATATATGTACCGTTGGTGGAATCTAGGTCTTCGATCGTCCAAACTTCGCCTTCGATGGTGAGCTTGGCGTGTTTTTCACTAACGCCCTCACAGGCAGCATCGATTTTGAAAGGTTGCGTGCCTTTTCTGCCAAGAATAAACTCCATATCATTGTTCTTTAGGAGAATATTTTTGTGCGATCATCCGTTTATATTCTTTTAGGAGTTGCTTGGGGATGCCTATTATATAAGTGTGCTTTGCACAATCAGACAAAACCAGCTTTTGCTTTAGTATGTTGATTGCATACAAATAATTCTGATTAATCAGAAAGCATCGCCCCATTCTGACAAAGGGTGAAGGCTGACCTTGGGGATAAGCCTGCTTAATAATATCCTCTACTTTAGAGAGACCGATGGTCAATAGTTGTTCCTGCCCTTCGATATAAGTAAGTTGCGTGTAATTGCCGTTAGCTTTGATAAATACAATTTTATCCAAGTCAATGATGAGCATATCATCACGAGTGTTTAAACAAATTTTATCCATATTCATTGATTTATTATATGTAAGTCTGTAATTGGTAGATATGTACAAGCATATCCTATCCCATCTATGAGGATTCCGACCTTGGATTTGCCTGCCTCTTTAAAGATATAGCCTTGTAATCCCGCCAATTTGCCTCGAACAATTTTTACTCGGTCACCGATATGGACAGAGAGCGGTTCGATGGTGATTTCTTCATTGCAGTGGCTGAGCATGAATTTAAGATCCTCTATTTGGCTGTTGGGTATGATTGCTACCGGGCTTTGAGTGAAAGGAGTTCTCTTGCGGGCTGTATCGGTCAGAAACTTCCGAATGAACGGGAACTCAATAAGCATTTTTCGTTTGCCTTCTGTTGTGTGAACAAAGACTAAATTTTTCAACAAAACATTTTCACGCATTTTGGTTCGTCCGTCTTTCCACTTATGCATCTCTTGTTGGGCAGGAACGTAAGCGTCATATCCCAATTGAATGAGTCTATTCCTTGAGGCAATTTCCGTATTGTTTAAAACAATAGCTATATACCAAGCCCCGTCAGAAGGGGCTTGCAGTTTCGAAAAGCCTACGGCGCAGCTCGCACATGTTGTGAGCTGTTCCTCCCTGTTTAAGACGGTTCGTTTGTTCTTCACAACTTCTTAATAGAATATTGGTGGTTAAATTATATTCATCCGAAATTCATATAGTATAAGGTGGTTAACTATCTATAATCATATTCTTCATGGTTCAGTTCCTGTGGCATTTTTCACGTTATATAATTCTAAGTTTATATACACAAAAATGGCGTGGAACTATTGTAGATTACTTAACTTGAGGCTCTGGACTGCCCATCTTCAAGTAATAAACAATAGCCCACGCCCCTGTTATATATTCTGCTTATTCAGCAGGTATATAGCATTGACGTGAGCGTCCTTGTCTATTATTCTTGAAGATTGAAACTGTCCAGATTTCAAGTTAAGAATAATATCATAAACGCTTTCGTTTTCTATATGTCAACTTTGGCTTAAATTACTTCTTCACCAAAGAAGTGGCAAATATACAAGTTGTTTTAATATGACAATACTAAAAGCGACAAATTCATATACACAACAGCTATTTTTTTATCGACAGCCAATATTCTTACAGCAGTCGGCATAGATAATGCCGACAAAATTATTGCTCCACCCGCCACTCAGTGATTGTCCGCGTCGGCGCGTCGTACTGCACGCCGATGCGGACAACGGGGCGCGGGTCGGCTTCGTAGGCGGCGGTGTAGCGCTGCCGCTCTATCTGTTCGAGGGCATCGGCAGCGGTGCCGTGCACTTTGATCTC
>JAISIN010000050.1 GCA_031262085.1 Prevotellaceae bacterium | reverse complement strand
GCGGCATTCTGCGCGATTTCTTCAGTCCGCTCAAAGATTGCGGCGTATATATCCGTTTCCTGTTTATCACCGGCATCACCAAGTTCAGCCAACTGAGCATCTTTAGCGAACTGAATCATCTGAAAAATGTCAGCATGTTGCCAAAGTATAGCCATATCTGCGGCATCACCGAAACAGAACTACTCACACAGTTCAAATCGGATATTGCAGCGTTAGCAGAAAATAATCATGAGACCTACGATGAAGCGTGTGCCCACCTCAAGCAGATGTATGACGGATACCACTTTACTCGCAACTGTGAGGAAATCTACAATCCATACAGTATGATCAATGTATTCGATAGCTTGGAATACGATAGCTATTGGTACTCCACCGGTACCCCCACTTTCCTCATCGAGATGCTCAAAGAGCAAGACATCATTCCCACCGCATTGGAGGGAAGCCAAGCCGCTGTGGACGACTTTGATACGCCGGTGGAGACATTGACCGATCCGATACCGGTACTCTATCAGAGCGTATACCTCACCATCAAGGATTATGAGGATGGCATATACACATTGGGATACCCCAACGAAGAGGTACGTCTCGGATTTGTCCGTTCGTTGGCGCCGTCGGTTACCGGTCATACCGAGCGGGAAAACAGCATGAGCATCATCGCCATGAAGAACGCCCTCGATACCGGCGATGTGGATGCCTGCATGAAGCGGATGCGCTCCTTTGTCGCCTCCGTTCCCTACGAGAAGAAGAGCGACAACGAATCGCGCGCCGAGCTTATCTTTTACATCCTCTTCACTTTAATGGGACAATTTGTGCAGACACAAGTACCCACCGCCATCGGTCGCGCCGACGTAGTGGTCAAGAACAAGAAGTACATCTACATCTTCGAGATCAAAGTACACGGCACTGCCGACGATGGTCTCGCACAGATAGAACGGCAACACTACGCCGTACCTTATGAGACCGACACGCGGCAGGTAGTGCGCATCGGCGTGCAGTACGACGCACCTACCCGCAGCATCACAGAATGGAAAATAGAAAGATAGTATCATGTCACATCACCCAAACAACTCCATCATGAAGTATGTAATTACAGGCATCATCTTAGCAGCCATTGCGGTGATAGCCATTTTCGTGTCCGAACCGGCTCCCCACCCATCTACGCCGGCTACTTTAGATTTTGAAATGGTGCATGTACAAGGCGGCACCTTTGTGATGGGAAGCCCGGCATCCGAAAAAGGACGAAACGAAAACGAAATTTCGCATCGGGTGACCCTGAGCAGCTTCCTGATCGGAAAATATGAAGTAACACAACAACAATGGGAAATGGTAATGGGCAACAACCCGTCGACCTCGAACAAGGGAGAGACCTATCCGGTAGAGAATGTCAGTTGGAACGAAGCACAAGAGTTCCTCCAAAAATTGAACGAACGCACCGGCAAACACTACCGCCTGCCCACCGAAGCCGAATGGGAGTATGCTGCCCGTGGCGGCGAGCAGAGCAACCATTATATATATAGTGGTAGCAATTCGGCATACGAGGTAGCTTGGTATGCCTACAACAGCGAAGCCAAGACACATATAGTAGGACAGAAGAAGCCTAACGAGATAGGCATCTACGACATGACCGGAAATGTGTGGGAGTGGTGTAGCGATTGGTATGCAACCTATTATGACTTCCCACAGACCGACCCCCAAGGGTTTACCAAAGGAACAACCCGCGTATTGCGCGGCGGAAGCTGGGGCAGCACGGAGGGAAGCTGCCGCTCTGCCAACCGCTATGGAGGCAGCCTCGATAAACGGGGGCGCAACATCGGATTCAGAATCGCAGCTTCATTATAACTGAATCGCTCAACTAAAACCCTACTGCTATGAAACGAAAGACTTTTTCCCGCATACACATACTACTGTGTGGGCTGTTGCTCACGACCCTCGTGACGGGCTGCCCTCCATACGATGAATTTTGGGAGGAAGAAAGCCCCATCAACGAAGGCTACCTCCCGAACGAATCGGTTACTGCGAACCAATTGCTCGACATCGTGCTACGCTCCTACAACAACAGCGGCGATGCGCCGGTACTGATTACCGACAATCAATGCCCCAAAGCCTGCTACCGGCTACATGTGATCCCGATACTCGAAACCGGAGCTACTCCGCGCAACAGCATCGACCCTCAAGTGACCGATGCGCGCATCGTCACACTGACCCACTTCGACAGCGAGCATCCCGCCGAAAGCGATGTGACCGAGCTGTTCCACGCACTGAACTCCAAACATACCGGCATCGGCACGCCTATCTCATATATAGACGGCGGCGAGTACTACACCTTGCTGCTGACGACCTACCCTGCTGCCGGTCATTATCAATTCAGAATCGTGTTTACCTTTTCCGACGGTAGCACGATGACCCGCGATACCGAACCACTCCTATTCTACTAAAACCCTACTGCTATGAAACGAAACATGCTCCTCTTGCTCGCCACACTGCTATCGGCTGCAATGCCCCTTTATGCTCAGAGCGATTCGCTTGCCCGGAACGATTCATATATCGGGCGCTGGTCCTACGACTTTTCCATCGGCACAGCTCCCGGTTCCCGCATCATACAGCCGGTTGCGCCGAGCATCACTCTTCGGCACCGCGAAGGCGGCGGCGTCATTGTCGGCATCGGCATCAAGAACTACTGGTCGCAACACTGGGGCATACAGTCGCAATTCACCATCGGTAGCGGTCCTCAAAACCAGTATGAAGAGACCGGTACCACAGACATCGAAGACAACGGTCACAGTTTTGTCATGAACCTGAGCACCGGCATTGTCTACCGGCACGATTTTCGCAGGTTGACGTTGCAACCCAATCTAAGCATCGGCATAGGCATCACAAACGAACGTAGCCAGGTCATCTACTATCAGAAATACGCCGGCAGCAACGATACCGACCGCATCCGCCTGCACCGCAACGGAAACGCAGGATTCACCATCAACCCCGGTATCTACGCCGGGTGGAGATTGAACGATCGGTTTCACGCCTTCATGGAAATCACCTATATCATCAGTCTGTACAAGTATCCCCCAATCAACGGTCATATCACCGATGCGTTCGATTACAGCCTCAAAAAGGAATTCGTCGTTGAAGGTAAACGCCAAAACCTGACGTTTGTGAAGTTTGGCATCACCTACCGACAGGCAAAAGGAGCGACGGGGACAAAGCGCACCCGACGTTCGTCCAAAGTTCTATATCTATAACATCGGGGGCATCCCGCCCTCCTCCGACTGCTCGGTTATCCCACTTTATTGAAGGGGAGCTTGTGCTCCTTATACTCGCGCTTGCTGGAGCTGAGGTAGCTGCGATAACTGCCGAAGCCTGCTTCGAGTACCAAGTCCATATTTCCCTTCTTCTTAGTCTTGTCGGTCTGCTGCTTTCTCAACCGTTCGAGTTCGCGCAGGCGGTAACCGTTGATGAGTGTTTTGAAGTTGACACCGTACTCCTTATTTATATAGTTCGACAGATAGGTACGGTTGGTGCACAAGTCGAGCACCATGTCGGTGATGCATAGGTCGGGATTGAGATAGGGCTTCTTCTCCTCCATGTAACGCTCGAACTGATGGCGGTCAATCAGTCGGATGCCGACGCGCGTCTGATTCTTCTTCTCTCCCTCCTCTTCAGATGTCTTTTCCTCTTCGGGTGCGAGCGTAGGTACCAGCACGTAGCTTCCCTTGATGGCGTTGTAGACCACCAACATCACCCATACCGGCAAGATAATGGGATAGAGAAACAAGACATTGGTATATCCCCAGTAGAACGACATACGCGCCACCGGCAGCAGCGACGATGCAATGATCAGGGCATAGTCGACATACAGCCAGCCGAACGACGTATGCTCTTCGCTGGCAGAGTAGTTGACGATCATATCGCGGTATTTCTTGATATAGAAGAATACCACACTGCCATAGCTCAAAATGTAGATCGAGCATATCCATGGCAGCAGTCTGTAAATGTTGTAAATGAGCGGATCGTCCCCATTCAGCCTGTCGGACATCGTCAGCATCTGATGGCGCATGGTATATGGAATCCCACCTGTCCACACCCACAGCCCGATGGTCAGCAGCACCGGCACGGCGTAGTTCCACCAACCGAATCGTCGTGGCGTACCTATTTGTGTAATCAAGAAGATGAATTTGAAGGAAAAGATAATGCCATACGCCGAAAACAGCACATACAACGGACGCAAACGTATAAAGAGGTCGACATTTAATATGCGCAGCGTAGGCATGCCGTAGGCCAAAGTACAAAATGCGTAGGCAACAATCAGGCATAAGATGTGCCGACGTGTCTGATGCTTACCCAACATCAGGTAATGATGCAGACACAGTATGGTAGCAGCCAGAAAGCTAAGCATGCACAAACTGCATACCAGTGCTACAAGCAGTTCTCTACTTATACTATTCATACAGGCAATTTTATTCAACTTAACTTAATCCATTCTCCCTTGTCCATTCTCCCTTGTCAATTCCTCCTTCTCCGCCGCCTCCTGCTGTTTCACCCTGCGGTAGTGCTTGGCGTCGCTAAATCCGGCATCCATCACCAACTTGTCGAGGCGTGCATCCGAGTATGTCGGCAGCTTGCGCAGCCGCTCCACCTCTTCCAATCGCCAGCGGTTGACATACCGGCTAAAGTTCACTTGATACGTGCGGTTGATAAACTGCGACACAACGCTTCGGTTCACGTCGAGCGCTTCGACCAAGTCGCTTATCTTGTAGTCGGGGTTCAGGTAGGGCTTCTTCTTGCGGAAGTAACTTTCGAGCTTGTTGATGGTGATCTCGCCGTGGTACTGACGCTGTTCGGTCGGTGGTACGGGTGGGGCAAACATTTGGTATCTGCGCACAAAGATGGGGTAAGCCAACTCTATGTGAAGCACAAAGAGTATCATCGCAGAGGCAATCGACCAGATCGACAATCCATATTCGTGCGTAGGCAGAAAGAGATAGGTCAGCGCCGAATAGAGGGAGAACAGGCAGTAGGTCGTCAGTACAAGCTCCCACTCCGTAGAGTCGGCAGCCTTGCTGCTGAGGCGCATTTTGCGATGATAGCGGTAGATATATATCAGCCCCCATACGGTATAATAGATGGAAAACGAGGCATCCATCCAATATCGCGCTCTAAAGACGTAGTAAGAGAAGGTCTGTTCGGCAGGTGCATGGATTTCGAGTATCTCAATGAGACGCATTCGTTCCTCTATCGGCAGTATCCACAGAAACACGCTCAGGAAGAGCGCCAACCCAACCGGTATCAAATAGTGTATCGCACCGATTTTATCGACGCTTGTGTTTTGCGTCATGAGCAGTACGATGCGGAAGAGGTAGATATGAAAGAGAATGTAAGCCAGAAAACTGATCGGGTATGCCCACGCATACCACACCGGAAAGAAGGCTGCCAGAAAGACACCGACGCCCGCCAGCACGTTGCACAGATAGTAGAGTATGACGATCTGCTTCAAGTGCTTCTCTTTGTACGACAGGCTGTCGTTGAACGAGCAGGCTATTGTTATGCCACATAGTGTCGCCGATATTATCGGTGCCAAAATAGTAACGCTTCGCAAGTAAGTGTCAGTATTGACCATATACTAAATTCAGAGTTCTAAGTTCTTTGCAAAGATAGCCATTTTTATCACTCGAATAGCGCATAAATAGGGACATAAGGCACAATTGTACGATTTGAAACGCGATTACGATTTGGTCGTACCGCACATTTTGTCTTTGTACGATTTGAGCCGACACTAAATAGTATAGAATAATATTTCCAAGTTATATTTGTACATTACGTTCATTCGCAAATAAAATTTCGCCTTACCTTTGTTGCGTAAAACAAAGCAAGGCAAACACAAGGTAACACAAAAGTTTTTATGGTAACATTAGTTTTTTGAGACAGACATTTAGCTTTCAACACAAACTCTCAATAACGACACGACGCCACAAGCTCAAAGCAAGACATAATAAAGCTATCGCCAACACAAGTAGACAAAATAATACAGGCAAAGCATGACACATCATACACAGGTTAGTAGACAGACATGAGAAAGATTCAGTAAGCAAGACAGACAGAAAGGTGGTAATTGGGTATCTGTTCCTTTTTAGTTTCAATAGGTAGTTTAGAACCCATTCTTCGCGACGAGATCGCTTGAGAATGGGTTCTTGCTTTTATAATTATGGAGAAGAGATTAGGTTCAGAATCTACGCGGTATCAGCTTATGCCGATATTCGCGTCTACCGGCGGCTATGTAGCCACGGTAGCTGCTGAAGCCGGCTTTCTGAATCAGCTCGAGGCTGTTTTGCTTCCTGAGAGATTCGTCGAGGCGCAGTCGCTCTATCTCGCGCAGTCGGTAGTAGTTCATCAGGTCGTTGAAGTTCATGTGATATTCGTTATTGATGAAGTTCGACAGATAAGTGCGGTTGGTGTTCAGCTCTTCGAGCATGTCGGTGATGCAGAGGTTGGGGTTGAGATAGGGCTTCTTCTTTTCCATATAGTACTCGAACCGGGGACGACTGATGGCACGTGTCTGCCGGTCATCGTCGGCATATACCTCGGAGGCTGTCGACTCAATGATGACGTAGTTGCCCATCACCACGTTGTATGCTAAAAATATCAGCCCTAAGGGGATGGGAATGAGGGTGACGTGCAACCACGACGGAATACCCAAGTTGACTGCCAGCACCGAGAAGACCGGCGCGCAGGTGCTCGCCAGCAGGAAGAGCAGGAAGTAGGTAATCCACAAGGGCGAGGTGCGACGGGCATCGGCAGAGAAGTTCAGCACCTCCCGATGATAGAGTATCATGCGCCGATAGGTGAACACGGCATAAATCAAGCCGTAAATGGTGTACGACAACGGCAACAAGATGTAGACGATGGCAAATGCCGAAAGCCCGCTGCTGATGCGTTCGGTGTAAAACAGCACCTCCGAACGCACCTCGAACGGAATGGTCGATGCCCAAGCAGTCAGCCCGATGGCTATCAGCGTAGGGATGACATAATGAACGGGTGAGAAGCGTCGCTGTTGACCTACGCCGGTAACCAAATAGAAGAAGTGATATAGCAGCACCACATTGATCATGCAGATCCATGAAAAGAAGGTATTCGTATAGACGGCTATGGGCAGATTCATCATGATAACCAGCACCTCTAACCAGCAGATCATGTTGGCAAAATACGACAGCGCCACCACCAGCACGTGCAGGTATCGCGGCTTGGCGCCTAATGCCACGTAATGATGCAGGCAGATAAGCCCCGACATGACGGAGACCGTAATGAAGACTGAATAGAACAAGGCTGCAAGAAATTCACTATCCATGAGTTATTGTTCTTTATGGGAAGTCGGTATCGATGACTCGGATTCGTCGCGCTCCTGTGCTCTGACGCGCCGATAGTGCTTGATGTCGCGAAAGCCGGCTTGCTGCACCAGCTCGTCGAGACGCCTATGGGCATTATCGGGCTGGCTTCGCAGATGGGTCAGCTCTTCTAACCGCAAGCGGTTGATGTATCGACTGAAATTAATGCCATACGTCTGATTGACAAACTGCGACAGGGTGCTGCGGTTTACATCCATCTCGCCCACCAAGTCGGAGATGCGGAAGCCGGGATTCAGGTAGGGCTTCCCCTGACGGATATATTGCTCAAACAGATGGCGGTCTAACTTGCCGTGGTAGCGCTTGCGAGAGTTACTTTGTATCGCTCCGGGCAACAGAAAGAGTTGATACTTGCGCACCACCACGTGGTAGGAGAGTTCGATGTGCATCCACATCACCATCACCGACGAGAGCATGCTCCACGGCGATGTACCGAACTGGCTGCGGGGCACGTACAGACACATGAAGCCGCACAGCGTAGAGATGCAACAGAAGATAATCAGCATCGCTACCCAACCTGCCGAGTTATACACCAAACTGCCGACGGCATTCGCCTTCCGGTAATAATGGTACAAACGGTAAAACGAGGCAATGGTGTATCCTATAATAAATAAGGTGGCAATAACATGGCGTATCAGCCGGAAGAGTATTGCCATATCGGTATGGCGGGGTATGACGATCCACTGGAGGATGGAGAATACGACCATCATCAGACCTACCGGTACATAGTGTAGCGGGGTGAGACGCGAATCGTTGTCGTCGGTAGTGGTCAGTCGGAGAATGACCCGATAGAAGGAGATATAGAACAGATACATCACCCCCAGACTAAGGGGCACCATTTGATTAAACAGAGTTACGTAGAACTCATATAAGTACAAGATTCCACAGCCGGCTGCATTCATCAGGAAGAAGATCATGGCAGCATACTTCTGCCTGATTTCGTTCTGATTCAAACTGTCACGCACGGAAAAGCCCATCACTACTGCACACAACACGGCAGAAGTCATTGGCACTACAACAATAATGTTGCTTAAGTAACTTTCGGGATTAACCATTGCTTGTTTCTTCTTATAAACACCGTCGCAAAGATATACACTTTCTCGCGCTTTTGTACCTTCTATCCACTTTACATGCAATATTTTTACGTTGTGTCATACGATTATGATTTTGCCCAAGCACCCATTTCGTAAAAGACGATTTGTAATAAGACCGAATAGTACCCCATCTTTTTTCCCTTCTATGATTGTACCAAATCGTTTGCTACGTTTTAAGATGTGTTTTACCTTTGCATCCAGAAAAAGCAAAAGACAGTGTTAAGAAGAGATAATACATGAAGCTATATATTCATCCGAGTATGACAAAGCAAGATGGACATGACAAGACTACATTTTTTTTTAGTAGAAACCGAAAGAGCGAAGGAGACTAGCTTTTATGCGTTGGTAAACATTGGCTGGGGAATCAACACATAAGACTTACTCTTCGCTTCTTTTTGCACATAAAAGCCGGTTTCCCCGAATCAATGTTCAGCCGAATCAATGTTCAGTGCTTTCCAAGCGGCAGGCAGCGAGTTTACGATATCGCTTGCCGTCATTGCCGTTTCTCCTATCTTCAGGCAAGCATCGTCGCCTGCCATTCCGTGTACAAACGTAGCCAACCGCGCAGCTTCTTCCGATGCGTATCCTTGTGCCAGCAGGGCGGTAACGATGCCGGTCAGCACGTCGCCGCTGCCACCGGTTGCCATGCCCGGATTGCCGGTGGGGTTGAAGTAGCATGTGCCCTTCGGGGTGACAATACACGAGTAGTGTCCTTTGATAATGATATAGATTTGTGCCGAATGAGCTAATTTGATTGCTTTCATAAGCCGTTCGTGGCTGTTTTGAGATTTCCCGACGAGTCTGTCCAGCTCTTTGGGATGTGGTGTGAGTATGGTTCCCGACGGCAAGCGGTTGAGGTAATCGCGCCGTGTGCCCAGCAGGTTGATGGCATCGGCATCGATCACCATGGGCACTTGGCAGTTGTCTATCAGTTCGAGCAGCGCATCCTCGGTTTCGGGTTCCTGCCCGATGCCCGGTCCTACTGCAATGACCTGATACGTGTTCGTATCCGGCGGGCAGCAGGCAAAGTATTGCTCTTCGGCATCGAGTTCGGTCATGGCTTCGGGCACGGCAGTCTGTACAATGGGGTTGTTGCACAAGGGCACATGCACCGTGAGCAATCCAGCGCCCGCGCGCAGGCAGGCGCGTGCCGACAAGATAGCGGCTCCTGCCATGCCTTGTTGTCCGGCAATGATCAGGGCGTGTCCGAAGTTACCTTTGTGTGCAAAGCGGTTGCGCGGCTTCAGCAGGCGTTTCATCTCGTCGATCTCCGTCAGGTAGTAGTCGGTCTCCGTCCGGTCGATGGCTTCCCGGCTCAGTCCGATGTCGAGCGTTTCCCATCTGCCGACAAACTCTTCGTTCTCGGCGAACAGGAACGCCAGCTTGGGCAGTTGCAGGCTCAGCGTGAGGTCGGCGTGGATGATGTGTGCGCGGGTGTTGTAGCTGTTGTCTTCGCCCATCAGCCCCGAGGGCATGTCGATAGAGACGACGTGCGCCGGCGAGGCATTGATATACTTCACCACAGAGGCAAAGCCGCCAGCCAGCGGCTTGTTGACGCCGCTGCCGAACAGTCCGTCGATCACCACTACGCCGGCAGTCAACTTGGGCAGTACAACTTGCAGGGCTACTTCGTGAAATTCCACCGCGGGCGCCTCCGCCAGCAATCGTTCCTTGTTGGTAAGGCAGTCGGGCGAGAGGGTGTTCTTGGGGTTGAAGAGATATACTGCTACGCGTCGCTGCCGGGCAGCCAGCAGTCGGGCAACAGCCAAGGCGTCGCCGCCGTTGTTTCCCGGTCCGGCAAAGATAACAAACGGGGTACCGGCATCGTTGTATCGGCCGGCGATGGCGGCGGTAAGTGCGCGGGCAGCCCGCTCCATCAAGTCGATGCTCTCGATGGGTTCATGTTCGATGGTGTAAGCATCCAATAATGCGATGCTCGAGGTAGTAAAGATCTTCATATTATATTATAGATAAGTATCTCATATCGCTTTACAGTTATTGATTGACGATTGACGATTGATGATTGATCATTGGTCATTGATTGGGAGTGACAATAAACTCGGTGCAAAGAAACTAAAAAAACTGCATATTCTCCGGAAAATGACATAATTCCTAAAGCCGGATTTATAGGAAAGGGAAATCCGCCACACTTCAAAGAGAGATCCGCATCACTTCAAAGGGAGAAAATCAATCAACCCATTATGTGACCCCACAAATCTCCCTATTTTGATATTTACTCTTTCTCTTCTGCCGTTTTTTCATCAGATTTTACCCTTAAATCCTTTTGGTATTGAATAAATAACTACTTTTGCACGGATTATGCAACACATATAGAATGAATAAAAAGACAAAAGACAGACATATATTCTCGATACATACAACTGATAAACGGAACTTACCGGAAGCGATTATCTATATGATGGTTTGGATTATCGTTTATTCGGTACCGGTTATCAATCAACTATTCGAATACATGGCAGACAATACCGACGAGTTTCAGTGGAATGAAGTTCTTCCGGTATGGCTCAACATATTACCTTTTCTATTGCTCTTCCTCTTAAATAACTTCGTACTGGTGCCGTTGCTATTCATGCGACAAAAGATCGCCATCTATATCACGGTATCTATTTTGCTGTCTGCTTCGGTCTTTTGGTTCATAGAATCTGCCTATCCCGAACGCGGTAAAATCAACCGTCACCGGATAGAGCGTGGCATACGGGGGAACAAATACATTGAACGCTTCAATACGCGCTATTTTGTCTTTTCACACATACCCTACGGAGACAAGTCGATATCGGTGAGCCGCCTGAACGGAACCTTCTTCAGCCGAATCCTGCTGGCGCTGCTGATGTTCAGCTTCAACGTGGCAGTGAAGCAGTTTTTCCGCTCCCTGCACGACAAAGCCCGATACGAAAACTTGGAACGCATCAACCTGCTGAACGAACTCCGATACCTGAAGTATCAAATCAATCCGCACTTCTTCATGAACACGCTCAACAATATACACTCTCTGATAGATACCGATGCCGAGAAAGCCAAACAAACCTTGATAGAATTGTCGCGACTGATGCGCTACGTGCTCTATGACTCCAACCAACGCACTGTGCCGGTAGAGAAAGAGGTTCGCTTTCTGACGCACTACATCAAGCTTATGAGACTGCGATACAGCGAAGATAAGGTCGACATCGACCTTGATATGCCCGAACAGATCGACGAAAACGCACAAATAGCTCCGCTTATTTACATCTCCTTTCTGGAGAACGCTTTCAAACATGGCATCAGCTATCAGCACCACTCGTATGTGAGGTGCAGCCTGCAGATCGAAAACCAGCAGATCATCTTTCAGTGCGTAAACAGCTGCAACGTCAGAACGACCCCCGAGGGGAGCGGAGGCAGGCAAGGCATCGGATTAGACAACATCCGCAAGCGCCTGCAACTGATATACGGCAGCCATTATTCGCTCGATATACATCAAGACAATGACGACCACAGTTTTACTGTTTTACTGATAATTCCCGCGAAATAAACAATATGTACACTCAACTATTAATGTTTTAAAATTGTAATTTATGATCAACTGTATTACGATTGACGATGAACCTTTAGCACTAAGTCAATTGACGGGATACATCTCCCGCATACCGTTCTTGAACTTAGTGGCTTCGTGCCAAGACGCATTCGAGGCTATGAAAGTTCTTTCTACCAATAAAGTAGACCTGATGTTTGTCGACATCAACATGCCCGACCTGAGCGGTATCGACTTCATCCGTTCGCTTACAGAGAAGCCGATGATTGTCTTTACCACCGCCTACTCCGAGTATGCCGTTGAGGGTTTCAAAATGGATGCTATTGACTATCTGCTGAAACCGTTTAGCTTTCAGGACTTCCTGAAGGCGGTAAACAAAGCCTTTAAATGGTGGGCTGCCCAGCAAGACAGCAGTAAGCGCGAACAGATTGCAAGCCCCATCGATGCTTTGACCAAGTATAACGACGGAACGCTATTTATCAAGAGCGATTATCGCTCTACGCGCATCAAATTAGACGACATCAAGTACATCGAAGGTATGAGCGAATATGTACGCATCTTTGTCGAAGGCGAAGAGAAACCCATCATGCCGCTGCTAAGCATGAAGCGCATCGTAGATACGCTGCCGCAGCAGCAGTTCATGCGCGTACATCGATCGTACATCGTAAATTTAGACAAAGTAACCGAGGTGTCGCGCCTGCGCATCGTCTTCGGCGAAACGTTTATCCCTGTCGGTGAAAACTACAAAGACAAGTTCATGGAGTACGTCAACAGCCGCATGATGCGATAGCATCGAGATATCCGCGCTATGGCAGAAGGGAAGAGATACGACAAAGGGGCACGACGATTCCGTGCCCCCACTCATTCATAGACAATCATCAGATTACTTTATTCCCAGTTTTTTAGCGATCTCTTTGGGGATAGCTTTCTTGTTGACTACAATATTAATCGTTTTGTAGGCAACGAAGGCTTTGGAGGCATACCAGATTCCTTCATACCGGCTCTTGGTACCCCACGAATTTTTCACCATATAATACTCTTTCCCGGTCTGGTCGGTAGCAATGCCGTAGATCAGCATGCCATGGTCGTCGGTCGATTCCCAATTGTCGAATGCCGTCTGGCGCAACTCTTGCGTGACGTTGATTTCGGGCAACGGGCGCGAGGTCAACTCTTTCCGTTTGTTATCGGCAGTCATGCCCGTCCAGCGTGCCATATCCGACCCGGTCAGCTCGGCGCCACGGTCGGCATCGGGCATCACGGCAATGCCGTCGCGGGTGAAGCCTGTTTCGCTTACATCACTGCCCCATGCCACGGTGTATCCGTTGTTGACGGCATAGTCGAACACCGACATAAACTCGTCGAGCGGCAGATTGTAAGAGAGGGCATTGCGCCAGTTGTCGGGAATCTCGATAGAGAACTGCGTATAGAAAGGATGGTGGGTGTACGAGGTCAGCGACACATAGTCGTCGGGGTTCAGCCCCAAGGTGGCTGCATACGTCTGCGGCGTGTACTCCTTGCCTTGCCAAGTGAAGGTTTCGGGGTATTTGCCCAAATAGCTGTCGTAGATGCCGACCAGCCCGTTTTTCCATACCGGCGTCAGTTTGCGGGCGCTGCCCTTGGCTATGGCGTCGACATACCCTTTGGCTACGGCATCCAGCTCGTTGTGAACGGGCAAGGTATCGCCATACATCACACCGGCAGGCATCAACTCTTCGGGTACCAGACCGTAGTTCTTCAGGCTGTATAGTACATCGTAGAAGCTTCCACCGGGAGAAAACGACCCTTCGCCGTGCAAGCGCACATAGTTAACGGCGCGGTCAATCATGCAGTGATGTACCACAAACATCTCGGAAAAGTCGTAGGTGCCTTTGCCCATGCGCAACAACTCGCTCTCGAGGAAGCCCAAGCCGGAGAAACACCAGCAAGTGCTTGAGCGGTTCTGGTTTTTAACGGAGGTGATGGGGTTTTCTTTCACAGGGGTGAATACAAAGCCTTCGGAGGGCTTCTCTTGCGCTACCATGTTTAAGCTTATCAAGCCTAACACAGCCATAAACAGTGTCTTCTTCAACATATCTAAATAGGAATTTAATTTGTTGGCAACAAAGATAAGAAGTTTTTGGATAACTTTGCAAGCGAAATGCAAAACCTGTCCCGTTTATCCTAAAAAAACTACGAATATGTGGCATCGAAACATCCCCCTTACCCTGTTATCACTCTTGCTAAGCATGAATATCTGCGCCCATACCCTTCGCATCGTACCGTTTGCCGACGAGTACTGGTGGGGGGGCGTGGTTGCATTAGGTTCGCGCATGCCCTACCTGCATCCGTTGAACGAAATAGACCTGTCGCGCGACGGGTACAACAATCAACTGGTTCCGCTGCTGCTCTCCTCGAAAGGACGTTATGTGTGGAGCGACCGCCCGTTTCGTTTCACGGTAGGTGAACAGCGGGAGCTTATCCTGACCTCGGATACCGAACCGCTATCTGTAACCGTGGGCGGAAAGACTTTGCGCGATGCCTATTTGCACGCCTGTCACCAACACTTCCCTCCTTCGGGTGCATTGCCCGACACGCTCTTCTTCTCCATGCCTCAATATAACACTTGGATAGAGCTGATGTACAACCAGAACCAAGCAGACATTCTGAAGTATGCCCGCGGCATAGCCGACAACAACTTTCCGAAAGGAGTGCTCATGATCGACGATAATTGGCAGAAGTACTACGGCAACTTCGACTTCAAGCCCGAACGCTTTGCCGACCCCAAAGGTATGGTCGACGAGCTGCATGCCATGGGGTTCAAGATAATGCTGTGGGTGTGCCCGTTTGTATCGCCCGACAGCCCCGAATATCGCGAACTGAACAGCAAAGGCTATCTGCTGCGCGACCGACAGGGCGGCGCTGCCGTGATCCAGTGGTGGAACGGGCAGAGCGCCTGCTACGATCTGACCAATCCCGATGCGGCAGCCTATCTGACCGCCCGCCTGAAAGAGTTACAGCAAACGTATGGCATAGACGGATTCAAATTCGATGCCGGCGACCCGAACTTCTACGATTCGCCCAACCTGATTAGCTTTCGCAAGGATGCCACCTCGGTCGACCATTCCGAGGCATGGGCAAAGATTGGACTGGCGTTCCCCTTCAATGAATATCGCGCCTGCTGGCGTATGGGCGGACAGGCGCTGGTGCAGCGATTAGGCGATAAAAACAACGACTGGAAGGCGGTACAGTCGCTCATTCCCGACATGCTCGCAGCAGGGTTGCTGGGATATGCCTACACCTGCCCCGATATGATTGGCGGCGGACAGTATGCTTCGTTCGTACATGCCGACCCTGCCCGGATGGATCAGGAGCTGATAGTCCGATCCGCACAGGTACACGCATTGATGCCCATGATGCAGTTTTCGGTAGCTCCTTGGCGTGTGCTCGACAGCAAGCATCTGGCTATTCTGCGCAACATGGCACGCCTGCACGAGCAAATGGGAGGCTATATAATTAAACTCGCCCGCCTTGCTGCCAAGACGGGCGAACCGATAGTAAGACACTTGGAATATGCCTTCCCCGGACAGGGGTTCACGAATTGCGTCGACCAATTTATGTTGGGCGATCGCTATTTGGTAACACCGATGCTGAAGTCCGGCACCTCCCGCACAATCATCCTCCCCACAGGCATCTGGCGCGACGAACGCGGCAAAACATATCGCGGTGGACGAACTTACAGCATTGATGTACCAATCAACCGATTGCCTTACTTCGAACGATTGGAGAAGAGAGTGTCGACAAAATGAAGAGCACTCGTAAATTATTTTCAGTCTTTTGATTTAATAGTTTTGGCAAATATAACTAAAACAGCCAACTATGTGACCTTTTTAATTAAGTCTTTATTCCCGTATTTTATAAATATATATATTAATTGTATTTAGCTTAAAAACACTTGTATAATACTATATATTTAACCCGTCCGAGTAGCATCAAGCTCCCCATAAAAAAGCACGAAGCCTCCAATCCGACAGGTTGAAGGCTTCGCTCAGAGGGGGATTTTGTGTTATTATTGCGTTACTTCGGGCGTTTCTCCGATCACTTCGAACTCGTCTATGCAGAGTGTGCTTCCACCTGCCCCCTTGAAAAAGTCACCATCTTTGCTCGACGAGCAGACGATAGCCAGCTTATAGGTTTTGGCAGGGTCGTATGATCTTCCTTCCAGATACTCAAACGGCAGTTCAAAGTGCGTATAGGCATCTTTGGCAGTACCGTCTGCCAGCCGGGCAACAGCCACGCGATATTCGGAGCTGTTGATGTCGTGTCCGGTCAGGGTCACCTCTTTGCCGTCGGCATCTTTGGCTTCATACAGTACGGCTTGGATGGCGCACTCGTCTACGGCATCGGGAACCACCACCACCTCTTCGGGTTTGGTTGCTTTTTCGCCGTTGATGTACTTCTCGCCCGGTGCATACTTGTACCACCCTTTGAAGACGACAGGTTTCCGGCTATAGGCTATTCCGAACCGTGTAGATGCCAGGCGGTCGTTATGCAGTATGACTTGCATGAGATCGAAGGTACCCAGATAAATCGAACCCGATGTGAGTGCAGGCACCATGCTGTTGGTAGCTTGGCTGGTATCCATCGTTACCAACCGCACCGCCCTTCCGTTGATGGCATCGTCGGTGGGATACATGGGATAACCTGTCACACCATACAGAGCGAGGAAGACTGCCCCTTCGAGGCTGCTTGCCCAGATAGCGTCGTTACCGGTCAGCACTTCGTATCGGTTGCGGTCGCCCTCATTGCCCGAAAGTTTCCATTCATCAAAGGTAAACCGGCGCGATGCCTGCCTTCCGGTCAGCGATACGGTGTACACCTTCGTGGTATGACCGTTTTCCGACACAACGGTATAGGTCACATCGGTGTTAAAGTCCTGCTTCACGCCGCTTTCGGGTGTGAGCATCGCTTTGTCGGAAAATTCAATGGTAGGAACAAGCTCCTTGATTTGCTCTTCGGTAGCCTCTTCCAGCACCTTGAAAGTGATGCGACCCGAGGCTTCGTCGATTTGCGGTTGTTCGGTTACAATCGGTGCATGTTCGAACCGGAAACCGGTGATGCGGGCTTCCGAGCTTTCGTTGCCGGTGAGACGCACCCCTTCGAATGTGGCGATGATGGGTTGCTTCGTAGCGTCGGTATGAATCGTCAGCTCGAACCGGAGGTTACTACCCGTCACACGACCGGTGATAGCTACATCATATTTGCCGATACCGGCTTTAGACCCATCGAGGGTTTGCGTGCCGATTAGATAGTAAGTATCGGCATTCTTAGACACTTTGCACTCGTCGATCAGGATGTCGCCCGGCGACAGCTCGGCGAGCGTAACGTTTTTCAGCTTCAGACTGATGCGATTGATACCTGTTTGAGTCAATGTTACAAACTCGGGCATACCGGCAGCCTCCTTGCGGGACGATTCGGTCGACAACGCTCCCTTGTAGGTACCTGCCACTTCGGTTTCAATAGGGTAATTAGGTTCATCGTCCTTGCAAGAGGACAAGAGGGTCATTGCACAAAGCCATGTGCACAAAGAATAGATCATTCCTTTCTTCATAATCCGTAATTTTGTTAATACTCTAAAACCGTTCGCTCTGCGCAGAGAAGCGAACAACTCTCTCCCCTTTTTGTGTTGGGGCGCGCAAAGGTACAACACTTTTTTCTCTGTTTGGCAGATATCAGCCATATTTTCCGATAAACCAAAATGGCTGTGGGAAGCAATGACGATCCGCCATCCCGCATTAACGCAAATTAACGCGCATCACCGATAAAAAGGGCTACATTTGCCGCTTGTTTTACCTGTAATTACTGAATGATATGAAAATAACTGTCGTTGGGGTGGGTAATATGGGAGGATCCATTGCCCGCGGATTAGCCAAAGGAAGTATTGTAGCCGTGGAAGACATTACCATCTCCGATCCTTCTCAATCCCATCTGGATGAATTAAAATTAGAATTTCCCGGATTGCGCATCACGCACAACAATCAGACTGCTGCTGTCGATGCCGATTATGTCATCCTCGCGGTGAAGCCTTGGTTGGTACCCGAAGTGCTCCACGAGCTGAGGCTGCGTAAACGCCAAGTGTTGATATCGATAGCTGCCGGTATCAGTTTCGAGCAATTGGCAGGCGATGTACTCGATCCGCAAATGACCATGTTCCGCCTCATTCCCAACATTGCCATCAGTCACTTACAAAGCATGACCCTGATAGCCAGCCGCAATGCCACCATGTTGCAGGAGCGTACCATCTTGCGCATCTTCAACCAGATGGGCATGGCAATGCTCCTCCCCGAAGAAAAGATGACGGCAGGTACGGCGCTTACCTCGTGCGGCATAGCATACGTCTTGAAATATATCCAGGCAGCCGTACAGGCAGGGATAGAGATGGGCATCTATCCCCAAGATGCCATACGGATGGTTGCCCAATCGGTCAAAGGTGCCGCCGAACTGATGCTGAACAATGAAGATCCGCACCCCTCTACCGAGATAGAGAAGGTATGTACCCCCGGCGGCATCACGATCAAAGGATTGAACGAACTGGAGCATGCCGGATTCACATCGGCTATCATCAAGGCGATGAAGGTGGCGAAGTAACTTACTATTTATACCCTCCTGCTTGGGCGATACGCTTGGGTATCTCGGTGTTATCGTACTTACCGGCGAAGAGCTTGGAACCTGCGCCGATGGCATACACCGGCACATAACCGGCGGTATGGCTGCCGGTAGTCCAGCCCAGCATGGCAATCCGGCTCATGATCTCCTTGGCAGTGGCAGCTATCGGTTCGAGCTTGGAGTAGAGCGATTCGGCAAATACCACCTTGTTCTTGACGAACGAATCCTCGTAGTCGTCGCGCAAGGCACGTTCCTGTTTCCAAGTGAGGGGTAGCTCTTTCCAGAATCCCATCTTCTCGGTGAGCAATGCCTTTACATCCTCCCACGACGCATGTTGGTTCTTCCGCAGGTCGGTGACGGCGATAGAGAGCCGGTCGGTCGACAGCTTTTGGTTCATCAATGCCTTCAGGTTGAGTTCGTAGGAGGTGGTGCCCAATCCCAAACCGCCGGTTTCGTGGTCGGCAGTGATCACAATCAGCGTCTCTTTGGGGTGTTTCCGGTAGAATTCGTAAGCCACTTTGACGGCATTGTCCATGTCGACGATCTCATGAATGACCGTAGCAGGGTCGTTGTCGTGGCACGCCCAGTCAATCTTTCCGCCTTCTACCATGAGGAAGAATCCCTTGTCGCGCCCCCGCGTCAGGAAGCTGATGGCGCTCTCGGTGATCTCTGCCAAGGTGAGGTCGCCCGGTCGGCGGTCGATGGCGTAAGGAATGCTTGCCGGGTCGGCACCTTCGGGTTGAATGAGAATCATCTTACCGGCAGCAGCCTCCTTGTCTTTGAAGTCGTTCAGTCCGCGGGCAATGGTGTAGCCTGCCTTCTCTAAGAGGGGGTATACGGAGGGAGCTTTCCGACCTTCCGCATCCTGGTCGGGTTTGAGAAATCCGCCTCCGGCATGGAAGTCGAAGTCGGCTTTAGGTATGCTGCACGCTATCTCGTAATACATCGTCCGCTGGGGCTGATGGGCATAGAAGACAGCCGGTGTGGCATGGTCTACACTGACACTGGTGGTGATCCCTACCCTCCTGCCCGACCGCTTGGCGCGTTCGGCGACGGTAGTCAGCTCTTGCTTGTTCACATCCATGGCGATGGCGCTGTTGTAGGTTTTCACGCCCGTCGAGAGCGCTGTTCCGGCAGCTGCCGAATCGGTGATGGGGTTGGAAGCCGAATAGGTAGTGGCGATTCCCACCGTGGGGAACGTGGTGAAGAGCAGCGATTCTGTTCCAATGCGTCCTTCGCAAGCAGCCAGATACATTTCGGTGGCGTTGACTTGATTGACCCCCATGCCGTCACCGATGAAATAGAATACATACTTTGCCTGTTGGGCATAGGTTGTGCCGGTCAGCAGCAACCATACCAATAAATACGCGAATCTTTTCATCTCAATTCATTTTTAATGGGTTGTTCGTAAGTTGTGCGCAGATTATTGGGCTACCAGCCGATACGTGTCGGTAGCGATCATCAGCTCCTCGTCGGTAGGAATCACCACCACCTTGACGGGCGAATCGTCGGTAGAGATCACCGCTTCGATGCCGCGCACTTTGTTTTTCTCTGCATCGAGCTTAACGCCCATGTACTCCAATCCTTCGCAGGCTCCCCGGCGGCAGGTCGACTGGTTCTCGCCTACACCTCCGGTAAACACGATGATGTCGACCCCTCCCAGTACGGCGGCATACGATCCGATATATTTCTTAATGCGGTAGAAGTACATCTGCTCTGCCAGCATGGCCCTCGGGTCTTGTTGGGCAACTGCTGCCTCCAGCTCGCGCATGTCGCTCGATACGCCCCACACACCGAGCACACCGCTCTTTTTGTTGAGCAGACCGGAGACGCCTTCGGTATCCAAGTGTTCTTTCTCCATCAGGTAGGTCACTGCGCCGGCGTCGATGTCGCCGCATCGTGTGCCCATCATCAATCCCTCGAGCGGCGTAAGCCCCATGCTGGTATCGACACACTGCCCGTCTTTGACGGCAGTGATCGAGCCTCCGTTGCCAATGTGGCAGGTGATGATGCGTTTGCCTTCGGGCGATACGTTTAGATATTCGCACACGCGGGCAGCCACGTAGCGGTGTGAGGTGCCGTGGAAGCCATAGCGTCGCACGCCATATTTCTCGTACAAGTCGTAAGGGATGGCGTAGAGGTAGGCATGCTTGGGCATGGTTTGGTGAAAGGCGGTGTCGAACACGCCTATCTGCGGCACATCGGGTAAGATGGAGGCGATGGCGTCGACCCCTTTCAGGTTGGCAGGGTTGTGCAGCGGAGCCAGGTCGTTGCAGGCACGAAATGCTTCGAGCACCTCGTCGGTGAGGCGTTGCGACTTGCTGAACGTCTCGCCGGCATGTACCATGCGGTGTCCTACGGCGTCGATCTCGTCGAACGAGCCTATAGCGCCGTATTCGGGATGAATCAGGGTTTGCAGAATGAACTCCACACCGGCGGTGTGTTCGGTAATCTCTTTTTCTAACACCTTCTTGCTGCCGTCGGGCAAGGTCAGTTTCAGGAATGAGCCGGGCAGCCCTATTTTCTCGATGCCTCCTTGTGCGATCACCTCTTTGCGGGTCATCTCGAACAGCTTGTACTTGATGGAAGAGCTACCGCAATTCAATACCAATATCTTCATTGATTCTTTTGATTATTGTGATGAGTTTGATTCGTTATTTCTTAGCCGCGATGGCTTGATTGGCAGTGATGGCTATCATGCGATACACATCCTCGATGGAGCATCCGCGCGACAGGTCGTTTACCGGACGGGCAATGCCTTGCAGAATGGGTCCTACGGCATCGGCATGTCCTAACCGCTGTACTAATTTGTAGGAGATGTTGCCTACTTCGAGCGAGGGTACTATCAACACGTTGGCTTGTCCGGCAATGGCAGAGCCGGGCGCTTTGCTGGCGCCCACTTCGGGTACCAGTGCGGCATCGGCTTGCAGTTCGCCGTCAATGGCAAGGTTGGGGTCCATCTCTTTAGCGATGCGCAGGGCATCGATCACTTTATCGACCACTTCGTGCTTGGCAGAGCCTTTGGTAGAGAAGCTGAGCAGTGCCACTTTGGGGTTTAACCCTACCACCGCGCGGGCAGTATGAGCGGTGCATACGGCTATCTGCGCCAATTGTTCGGCATCGGGAACGGGTGTCACGGCGA
This sequence comes from Prevotellaceae bacterium, assembly GCA_031262085.1. Lineage (GTDB taxonomy): Bacteria > Bacteroidota > Bacteroidia > Bacteroidales > Bacteroidaceae > Bacteroides. Next base: position 718 of record JAISIN010000050.1, on the reverse strand, counting down.
CGTCGCCCATCACGAGGATGCCGTTGTAGCCATATTCGGGTGCGTGGGTGAGCATAATCATGGCGCCCGACACGCAGGTAATGCCCGGCATGGTTTTGATGATCTGCAGGGCGGGACGCAGCACGTCGCCCGTGGTGTTGCGGGCGCCTGCCAGTTGTCCGTCGGCATCTCCACTCTTGATCATCAGGCAGCCCAGATAGAGGGGGTTGGTCACCAATTGGCGGGCTTCGTCAAGGGTCATCCCCTTCTTCTTGCGCAGCTCGCACAGCAGCCGGGCGTACTCCTCTTTCTTAGGATGGTCTTCGGGGTCGATAATGGTCGCTTTCTCTATATTACCCAGTCCCCACTCTTTGGCACAAGAGTGTATCTCCGACGGGTTTCCTAAAAGGATCAGGTCGGCAATGCCCTCTGTCAGCACTTGGTTGGCTGCTTTGAGGGTGCGCTCTTCCGTTCCTTCCGGAAGCACAATACGTTGGCGGTTGGATTTGGCGCGCGCAACGATTTCTTCAATTAACCTTTGCATAAATAATTTGTGTATATTAATAGGTACTCTGTGTGATTCAGGGCGCAAAAGTAGTCAATTTTGCCATATAGATATAGCAAACAGTGCTATTTTTTTCAAATCGTATGATTTACAAACTGTTGTTTTGGTGAAATTATCTCCCTTTGATGTGAGGCAAAACTCCCTTTCATCTGATGCAGATCTCCCTTTGAAGTG
>JAISIN010000032.1 GCA_031262085.1 Prevotellaceae bacterium | reverse complement strand
TAATTGATAGTGTATATTGTCCTGCTTGCACACATTCCCATAAAGAATACCCCGACGGTTGTGTTTCGTCAGAGTCCATACGGTATGCCGACTATATGTAATCAAACTAATCGGAAACTATGTCATTGGATGACATAGTTATCAATAGTCGGCAAACAAAAATCCCTGCAACTCTCGCCGGAGCCACAGGGATTCTTTATCGTCTAAGTATTTGTACTACAACTACTTGTTCAGCGCAGTAGCCACATCCACGGCGCAAGCCACGGTGCAACCTACCATCGGATTGTTGCCGATGCCGAGGAAGCCCATCATCTCTACGTGGGCGGGTACGGACGAGGAACCGGCAAACTGGGCATCGCTGTGCATGCGTCCCATCGTGTCGGTCATGCCGTAGGAGGCGGGGCCGGCGGCCATGTTGTCGGGATGGAGCGTGCGACCTGTGCCGCCACCGGATGCTACCGAGAAATAGGGCTTGCCGGCCAGCACGCGCTCTTTCTTGTAGGTGCCGGCTACGGGGTGCTGGAAGCGGGTGGGGTTGGTGGAGTTGCCGGTGATGGAGACGTCGACACCTTCTTTCCACATGATGGCTACGCCTTCGCGTACGTCGTCGGCGCCGTAGCAGCGTACTTTGGCGCGGGGGCCGTCGCCGTAGGCTATCTCCTGAACGACTTTCAGCTCGCCGCTGTAGTAGTCGAACTGCGTCTGCACGTAGGTGAAGCCGTTGATGCGCGAGATAATCATCGCAGCGTCTTTGCCCAATCCGTTGAGGATGCAGCGCAGGGGTTCTTTGCGTACTTTGTCGGCCTTGGCGGCAATCTTAATGGCGCCTTCGGCAGCGGCAAACGATTCGTGGCCGGCCAGGAAGGCGAAGCATTTGGTCTCTTCGCGCAGCAGCATGGCGGCGAGGTTGCCGTGGCCGATGCCTACTTTGCGGTCGTCGGCCACCGAGCCGGGGATGCAGAAAGCCTGCAATCCGATGCCGATGGCTTCGGCTGCTTCGGCTGCGTTCTTGCAACCCTTCTTCAGGGCGATGGCGCTACCCACGACGTAGGCCCACTTGGCATTCTCGAAGCAGATGGGTTGTGTCTCTTCGCACGTCAGGTAAGGGTCGAGGCCCGCGGCGTCGCAGATGGCGTTGGCTTCCTCAATATCTTTGATGCCGTTGGCGTTCAACGCAGCTATCACTTGGTTGATGCGACGGTCTTGACTTTCAAATTTTACTTCTCTGATCATATTCTTAGTCCTCCTTACTTTTATTCGTGACGTGGGTCGATGTGTTTCACTGCTCCCTGTTCGGCGGTGACGCGGCCGTAGGTGCCGGTTACCTTCTTGAGTGCCTCGTTGGCGTCGGTGCCTTTCTTTATCTCGTCCATGAACTTGCCCATGTGTACAAATTCGTAGCCGCAGATTTGGTCGTCCTTGTCGAGGAAGATTTGCTTGATGTAGCCCTCTGCCATCTCTAAATAGCGAGGACCTTTGGCAAGCGTGCCGTAGAGCGTGCCTACCTGACTGCGTAACCCCTTACCCAAATCTTCCAACCCGGCGCCGATGATGAGACCACCTTCAGAGAAAGCCGACTGTGTGCGTCCGTAGACGATTTGCAGGAAGAGTTCGCGCATGGCAGTGTTGATGGCATCGCACACCAAGTCGGTGTTCAATGCTTCGAGAATGGTTTTGCCCGGAAGAATCTCCGAAGCCATAGCAGCCGAATGGGTCATGCCCGAGCAACCGATTGTTTCAACCAAAGCCTCCTGAATGATACCCTCCTTGACGTTGAGGGTGAGTTTGCATGCGCCTTGTTGGGGAGCGCACCAGCCTACACCGTGTGTTAAACCCGAGATATCGACTATCTCTTTTGCCTTTACCCACTTACCCTCTTCGGGTATCGGGGCAGGTCCGTGGTTGGGACCTTTCTTCACAACACACATGTGTTCCACTTCGTGTGAATAAGTCATAATTACCTTTTTTTATAAGTGATATATGTATTAAATATAAATGAGTTCGTAGCCCTCGACAACTCGAATAAACGGCACAACTGCCTGAAAAACGGACGCAAAGGTACACTTTTTCCCCGTTGACGCATTGAGATTCTGAAACTTTTTCCGCCAACTCGCTATGATTTTGAAAGCAGATTTGCCTACCTTTGCATCAAATTGTCAGCCCATACCGAATATTATTATAAAAAAAGTCACTGAATATTTGTTTTGTGTTTCAAAACGTCATATATTTGCAGCGAATTTAAAGCAAAAAGTTACTTAAATGATTAAACAACCATACAAAATGACAAAAGCAATTAGATTCACCAAGATGCACGGAGCCGGTAACGACTACATTTACGTAGACACGACCCAATACCCCATCGACGAGCCGGAGAAGCTGGCTGTCGCATGGAGCGCTCCACATACGGGAATAGGTAGCGACGGATTAGTGCTGATAGGCGCCTCCGACAAAGCCGACTTCAGCATGCGCATTTTCAATGCCGACGGCTCGGAAGCCATGATGTGCGGAAACGCCAGTCGGTGTATCGGAAAGTATCTCTACGAAAAGGGATTAACGCAAAAAACAGACATCACACTCGAAACCCTGTCGGGTATCAAAGTGCTGAAACTGCATCCCGAAGGCGGGAAGGTAGATACCGTGACGGTAGACATGGGAATCCCCTCGGGCATGAAACCGCAAAGCCTGGAGGTAGCAGGCAACCTGCTGGCAGGCATGCGCGTATCGATGGGAAATCCGCACTTCGTCATCTTCGTAAACGATATAGATAAGGTAGACCTGCCCGTACTCGGACCAAAGATAGAAAACCACCCCCTCTTCGCACCGGGACGCATCAACGTAGAGTTTGCACAAGTGATGCCCGACAAAAAGATACGAATGCGTGTGTGGGAACGCGGTTCGGGCATCACCCAAGCATGCGGAACAGGAGCCTGCGCCACCGCCGTAGCTGCCGCACTCACCGGACGGAGCGGACGCACATCGGACATTGTCATGGACGGAGGAACCCTCACGGTGACATGGGACGAACGAACCGCACACGTCATGATGACCGGAGGAGCCACAACGGTCTTTGAAGGAGAAATCGAGATCAATGAACCATTGTCAATGGTCAATTAAAAAAGGAATTGAATATGATAACTGTAAACGAAAACTTTCTGAAACTGCCCGGAAGCTACCTCTTCTCGGATATTGCCAAGAAGGTAAATACCTTCAAAGAGGCAAACCCCGATAAAGAGATTATCCGACTGGGGATAGGCGATGTGACCCGTCCGCTGGCACCCGCCTGCATTGAAGCCATGCACCGCGCTGTCAACGACCTGACCGACACCCGAACATTTCACGGATACGGACCCGAACAAGGCTATCTGTTCTTGACCGAAGCGATCGTAAAGAACGATTTCCTGCCGCGTGGCGTACAACTCTCGACCGACGAAGTGTTTGTGAGCGACGGAGCCAAGAGCGATACCGGAAACATCGGCGACATTCTGCACCGCGACAACATCGTAGCCGTGACCGACCCTGTCTATCCCGTCTACATCGACAGCAACGTGATGGGAGGACGCGCCGGAGCGTTGGGCGCCGACGGACGGTGGACAAACTTAGTCTACCTGCCTTGTACCGCAGACAACAACTTCGTGCCCCAACTGCCCGAAAAGCGTGTCGACATGATATATTTGTGTTACCCCAACAACCCTACCGGTACCACACTGACCAAAGCGCAACTCAAAGTATGGGTCGACTATGCGCTGGAGAACGATGCCCTGATACTCTTCGACGCAGCCTACGAAGCATTCATCGAAGAGGAGGACGTACCCCACTCTATCTACGAGATAGAAGGCGCCCGACAATGCGCCATTGAGTTCCGCAGCTTCTCCAAAACGGCAGGATTTACAGGCGTGCGGTGCGGATACACCGTAGTACCGAAAGAGGTGACAGCCGCGACACCGACCGGCGAACGTATCGGGCTGAATGCCTTGTGGAACCGACGCCAATGCACCAAGTTCAACGGCGCCAGCTACATCACCCAACGGGGAGCCGAGGCAGTCTATTCCCCCGAAGGCAAGATGCAGGTACGCCAAACCATAGATTACTACAAGAACAACGCCCGCACCATGAAGCAAGGACTCGAAGCCGCCGGACTAAAGGTGTACGGAGCTGTCAACTCGCCCTACATCTGGCTGCAGACACCCGACGGTCTCAACTCCTGGCAATTCTTCGACAAGCTGCTACACGAGGTGTATGTGGTAGGTACCCCCGGAGCCGGGTTCGGTCCCAGCGGTGAAGGATACCTCCGCCTGACAGCCTTCGGTACACACGAAGATTGCATGGAGGCGATGAAAAGAATCAAAGAATGGCTAAGATAAGTTTGTTTCGATAGTTTAAGCGCTACACTATAATTTGTCCCGCGGATTGATCACCCGCATGGTGTTTGTCTTTTTATTAGTTATTTATTATTAAGGTAAGAAAGAATGAGAACAACAAGTGCAACAAGAGCGATAATAGCCGCAGCGCTGTTATGGGCTACCGTGCCTTCAACCACAAAGGCACAAGACAAAGTAGAGGCATCGGTGGGTACCGACATCGTGAGCAATTACATCTGGCGCGGCATCGACTGCGGTGGCGTAAGCATTCAGCCCGGGCTGTCGCTGAGCTACCGGGGATTGTCGCTGGCTGCTTGGGGAAATGTAGGATTGGATAGCTCGGATACCAAAGAGGTAGACCTCACATTGGGATATACCGTAGGAGGATTCAATGTAGCGATGACAGACTACTTCTTCTTCAAGTCGGGCGACGACACAAAGTACTTCGAATATGCCGCTCACAGCACGGCACACGTGTTCGAGGCAACCGTAGGCTACGACTTCGGCGTGCTTGCCGTGAGCTGGAACACCAACTTCGCCGGTAGCGACTACTACAACGCCGACGGCAAACGCTCCTATTCTACGTATGTAGGTGTGAGTGCACCGTTCAAGTTGGGCGGATTGGAATGGGGAGCCGAAGTGGGATTCACCCCGTGGGAAGGAATGTACTCCGACGGCTTCAACCTGACCAATATCACCCTGTCGGCAACCAAAGCAGTGCAAATAACCGATTCGTTCGCACTGCCCCTGTTCGGACAGCTCACCTTCAACCCCGATGCTAACCGTGCCTACTTCGCGTTTGGCATCAGTTTTTAGACCAAAGTTTGAATCACGTGACCATATTTATAAACCACAAAACAAGTACAACTAACAAGTTTTTTATTTTTCAAATACAACAACTACATTTTTATGAAGAAAATTGAAGCAATCATCCGCAAAACAAAGTTTGAGCAAGTGAAAAATGCACTGCTCGAAGCCGACATTGAGTGGTTCTCGTACTACAACGTGCGAGGCAACGGAAAAGCCCGACAGGGACGCATCTATCGCGGCGTGGTGTACGACACCAGCAGCATAGAACGCATACTGGTATCTCTGGTGGTGCGCGACAAGAACGTCGATAGAGCCGTCAATGCCATTATGAACGCCGCCCGCACGGGCGAGATAGGCGACGGACGCATCTTCGTGATTCCTATTGAGAACGCCATCCGCATACGCACCGGCGAGAACGGAGACATCGCGCTCTACAATGCTGAAAATGAGAAGTAAAAGAACTACAAAGCCCATTTAACAAAACAACAAAACAATCATGGAATTTATTTTAGATAGCGGCAACACAGCGTGGATGATTGTTGCCACCATGCTGGTCTTACTGATGACCATACCCGGACTTGCTCTCTTTTATGGCGGCTTGGTACGCCAGAAAAACGTATTGAGCATCATCATGCAATGCCTGCTGTGCGTAGGCGCAGCTTCTCTGATCTGGATCGCTTTTGGTTACAGCTGGGTGTTCGGCACCTCGTTTATGGAATCGGGCAATCCGCTGAGCTTTATTATCGGAGGATTCGACAAGGTGATGCTCGAGGGTGTAACCACGAGCAGCCTCATCTCTACCGGCATCCCCGAAATCATTTTCGTACTCTTTCAGTGCATGTTCGCCGTGATCACTCCCGCGCTGATATTAGGCGCTTTTGCCGAACGCATCAAGTTCTCGGGCTACCTGCTCTTCACGGTGCTGTGGCTGATTGTGGTCTATTTGCCCAGTGCTCACTGGGTATGGGGAGGCGGCTTCCTCCAAGAGATGGGTGCCATCGACTTTGCCGGCGGTACCGTGGTACATATCAATGCCGGCATCTCGGCATTAGTCATGGCGATTATGCTGGGTAAACGCGAAGATTATAAAATAGGATTGCCCATCACGCCGCACAACATACCTTACGTATTCATGGGCGCAGCCTTCTTGTGGTTGGGATGGTTCGGCTTCAATGCCGGTAGCGGACTGGCTGCCGACGGACTGGCTGCCAATGCCTTCCTCGTGACACACCTCTCGACCTGCACCGCCGCCATGGTGTGGATGCTGATAGACTGGCTGCACAACAAGAAGCCTACCACCGTGGGTGTATGCACCGGCGCCGTAGCCGGATTGGTAGCCATCACCCCCGCCGCCGGAACGGTAGGCGTACTGGGCGCCTTCTGCATCGGAGCCATTTCGTCGGTAATCTGCTTCTGGATGGTGGCATTCGTGAAGGCTAAACTGAAATACGACGATTCGCTCGACGCCTTCGGCGTGCACGGTATCGGCGGTATTGTAGGCTCTATCCTGACGGGCGTGTTTGCTACGGAAGCGGTGAGCGGCGACCCCGACGTGACAGGTGCACTCTACGGCAACTGGAACCAACTGTGGGTACAAACCGTAGCTACGGTAGTCAGCATCATTTTCAGCGGCGTAATGACCTATATACTGTTCAAGGTTGTAAATGCACTTGTAGGCATCCGCGCCGACCGTCGGGTAGAAGAAGAAGGTCTCGACATCTACGAACATGGCGAATCGGCATACAATTAAAGAATAGATCAAACATTATAAACCAACAATAAAAAGTATTATGTCCAAATTAAGATTCAGAGTAGTAGAGACGGCGTTCAAGAAACGCCCCGTCGATGTTCCCGTACCGGCAGAACGCCCGTCGGAGTACTTTGCCAAGTATGTGTTCAATCGGGACAAGATGTTCCGATACCTTTCAAGCAAGGTATATGCCCAGTTAGTGGATGTGATTGACAACGGCGCTACCCTCGACCGCGCTATTGCCGACGAAGTAGCTGCCGGCATGAAGAAGTGGGCTATCGAGCTGGGAGCTACCCACTACACACACTGGTTCCACCCGCTGACCGAAGGTACCGCCGAGAAGCACGACTCCTTCATCGAGCACGACGGCAAAGGCGGCGTCATGGAAGAGTTCACCGGCAAGCTGCTCGCGCAGCAGGAACCCGACGCATCGAGCTTCCCCAGCGGCGGCATTCGCAACACCTTCGAGGCACGCGGCTATTCGGCTTGGGACCCTTCGTCGCCCGCATTTATCATTGACGACACGCTGTGCATCCCCACCATATTTATCTCGTATACGGGCGAAGCGCTCGACTATAAGGCTCCGTTGCTCAAGGCGTTGCGCGCTGTCGACAAGGCTGCCGTTGCCGTATGCCACTACTTCAACCCCGACGTAAAGAAGGTGGTTGCCTTCTTGGGCTGGGAGCAGGAGTACTTCCTCGTCGACGAGGGATTGTATGCCGCCCGTCCCGACCTGCTGATGACCGGTCGCACCCTGATGGGACACGACAGCGCCAAGAACCAGCAGCTCGAAGACCACTACTTCGGCGCCATCCCCACCCGCGTAGCGCAGTTCATGAAAGAGCTGGAGATCGAATCGCTCAAATTGGGCGTACCCGTGAAGACCCGCCACAATGAGGTCGCTCCCAACCAGTTCGAGCTGGCTCCGATCTACGAAGAGTGCAACCTCGCTGTCGACCACAACATGCTCGTCATGGGTTTGATGCGCAAGATTGCCCGTCGCCACGGCTTCCGCCTGCTGCTGCACGAGAAACCCTTCAAGGGCATCAACGGCTCGGGCAAGCACAACAACTGGTCGCTCGGCACCGATACCGGCATCGGGCTGATGAGTCCCGGCAAAACGCCCGAAGAGAACCTGCGCTTTATCACCTTCGTGGTGAACACGCTCATGGGTGTGTACAAGCACAACGGGTTGATTAAGGCTTCCATCTCCAGCGCCACCAACGCTCATCGTCTGGGCGCCAACGAAGCGCCTCCTGCCATCATCTCGTCGTTTCTGGGCAAGCAGCTCTCCGCCGTGCTCGACAAGATCGAAGCCAGCGACACCGACGACTTGGTCAGCATCAAAGGCAAGCATGGCTTAAAGCTCGATATTCCGCAGATACCCGAACTGATGATCGACAACACCGACCGCAACCGCACCAGCCCGTTTGCCTTCACCGGCAACCGCTTCGAGTTCCGCGCCGTGGGGTCGGAGGCCAACTGCGCCAGCGCCATGATTGCCCTCAACGCTGCCGTAGCCGAACAGCTCAGCCTGTTCCACAAAGAGGTCGACGAACTGATTCAGCAAGGTGTTGAGAAGTATGCCGCCATTCTGCGCATCGTACGGAAATACATCAAGCTCAGCAAGCCCATCCACTTCGATGGCAACGGATACAGCGACGAATGGAAAGAGGAGGCACAAAAGCGCGGTCTGGATTGCGAAACCAGCGTACCGGTTATCTTCGACAACTACCTCAATCCCGAAAGCATCGCCATGTTCGAGGCTACCGGTATCATGACCGAGGTTGAGCTACATGCACGCAACGAAGTGAAATGGGAAATGTACACGAAGAAGATCCAAATCGAAGCACGTGTACTGGGCGACCTCGCCATGAACCACATCGTACCCGTAGCTACGCAGTATCAAACCGATCTGGTAGACAATGTCTACAAGATGAAGGATCTGTTCCCTGCCGAGAAGGCTGCCAAACTCTCTGCACAGAACCTCGAACTCATTGAGGAGATCGCCGACCGCACCGGATACATCAAGGAGCATGTCGACGCGATGGTCGAGGCACGCAAGAAAGCCAACGTCATTGAGTGCGAGCGCGAGAAAGCCATCGCCTATCACGACATCATCGTGCCGATGATGGAAGAGATTCGCTACCACATCGATAAACTCGAACTCATCGTCGACAACGAGATGTGGACGCTGCCCAAATATCGCGAATTGCTGTTTATCCGATAAGGATACGACGGTAAGATGAACGAAAGAAGAGATGAAATAAACAGTGACTGCCCGCAGGCTTTTAATTTATAATCTTTGGATTGCCTCCGGCAGTTGTTTCTTTTGTTGGTTGTTTTAAGTTTGCAAGCGGAAGCACCGGGAGGTACTTCCGCTTTTTTGTGGCGTGCGGTTATTGATACGGGTCGTCACCACCCAATACAAAGGAACGCCGCAGCTACTGTTGTCTCCCCGCAGCGCGACCCTACCGCTGAGGCTCGTCAACGCTGACGTCGATGTGTAACTACCGTTAGTTACGATGTGTAACTACTGTTAGTTACGATGCGCAACTACCGTTAGTTACGATGTCACGCCACCGTTGACTGTGATGTCACGCCACCGTTGACTGCGGTGCCGCGCCACCGTTGACTGATGAAAGGAAGTCTATCCCCTTTTCGATATCTCACATCCCAAAACAGGCGTGAGTAGTTCTTCACCTTTTTTATGCGCTATAACGAAGCCGTTACAATTCCTCGAACGTCACGCTTTTCCATGTCTTGAACTGTAAGACGAGCAGGTGGAGCTGCGTGCCTTCTGCCAGTCGGCGGGCGACCTTGTCCTCGCGATACTTGAACAGTTGGGCGCGGGCGTCGGCGCGTTGCGCCTCCATCTCGGCTTCGGTGGCGTCGGCTTTGGCATACTTCAGCTCGATGAGGTAGCTGTGCCCGATGTCGGGGTAGCGACTCTTGTCGGGCAGGAGCA
>JAISIN010000020.1 GCA_031262085.1 Prevotellaceae bacterium | reverse complement strand
AGATATTCATCTCTCTGCCGGCGTTTGAACTACAAGAAGATGAGTGTATAACCAAATCCGACCGTTGGATTTATGTACTGAAGAATATGGAAACATTGGATCGCATACCGTTTACGGACGACATACCGGCGATGAGAAGATTGGAGAAAACCATCACCATCGCTTCGATGGATCCTAATCAACGCGGTTTGTACGAAGCCAGCGTCAAAGCCTACCGGGATAATTTGGCAGTGATTTCGTATAAGGTAAAAGAAGGCATAGCCGAAGGTGAAGCCCGAAGCCGAGCCAAAGTAGAGGCTGCCGAAGCCAAAGCCCAAAAAGCGGAAGCCGACAGGATGCAAGATAAGATAGATATTGCCCGCAACTTCAAACGATTGGGGACTCCTGTCGAGATCATCATGCAAGCTACCGGCTTATCGCACGAAGCTATCGAACGAATGTAGAACTGTGCCTTTCGCACCGGCCCCTTTAATTCCCTCCCTATACAAGAGAGGGATTTTTTATAGCTGCCCGATCCCTGATAGATGTGTTCTTTTTTCATGACCGGAGAAGTGGGGAGGGACGGAGGCGGGCATCGGTGTTGGCGGTGAGGGTGAGGGCTGCCCGCGAAGTTACCGATGTGATGGTGCCGAAGGTAAAGTCTACACGGGCATCATCGGCTTTGCGGTAGCAGCGAACCTGTGCTAACAGTAGCAGCGAACCTGTGCTAACGGTAGCAACTCTAATGTTCCATTGGGATTTATTGTTTTTTAGAGAGAGAAGTGGTATGAACTGCTTCAGCCTCCCCTCCCTCCCGCGAGGGAGGGGAAACGATGTTGCCATTACTCCAACCGGTCACAGTGACATCGAAGCTGATGGCGTTTACACCACCGGAGGTGTCACAACCGCCGGCAGCGCCGCTCAACGGGATCATTGCTACCGTTCCGGCAGGATAACTTTCCTCCCGAATAATTAGGGCAACTGCATCAAATTTGAGACGGCTAACATGACGGAAAGCCAGCGTGTGGGCTGAGTCGACACCGGAAACTCAGACTAATCCGACAGTTCCTATAGATCCGATGAAAATTCGGTTGATGCAAGTTTGTCAATAGCGTTATTGCAGGTTCGTCAATAACAATAAGTCCATTTGCGTATAGCCTTTGAATACACAGAGTTATGCCTCAAATCGAAAATAATATTTGTTCTTTTTGAACATATATTGAGGTTTCTTTGTTTCTTTTCCCAAAACCGAATATAACACAAACTTTAATGCATTATGAAAAAGAAGTGTTTCATTCACTGTAACTTAGTGGGGAAATTATTGCTTGCCCCCCTTTTTTTCTCATGTATCGATCAAACCGTTTCAACAAGCACAGACAACAATGCCGCAGAAATTGAGACGGTGATCGATGTGAAAGTGTCAGGTTCAACAACCGTGACCACCCGCGCCACAGGCGCTACTCTCGAAGACACCATCGCCGACATGACCGCCTTGGTCTTTGACAGCAACGACAAATTGCTGCCACGCATTCCGTATGTCACCTTAGACCGCACCCACAACAAGGTGACCCTGCGGCTCAAGCGGTCGGTAACAAGCAACGACACCTACCGCGTGGTGCTGCTTGCCAACTCAAAAACCCTTCTCACCGACTTGAGCGACCGGGGCGACCTCAGCCTTGCCGAAGGGACTGCCTATGCCCAAATCGCCGCCGACTTGAACTATGCCCTGAGCGAAGGCACGGCATGGGAGCTGTCGGACACCCACACCATCCCGATGTGGGGCGAGACGTCACCCTTTCTGGTAAAGCCCAACCTCGGCACCATCGGCGTATCGCTGATGCGCGCGATGGCACGAGTAGATGTGGGGATGAACCTCTCCTCCATTGCCAACGGCAAGGAGGCAGCAACCGGATTGCAGGGATTCCGGCTCAAGAGCATACATCTCTTCAACCGACCCTTGCATGGCGCCGTCATCCCCAAACGGGAGAACCTCGCTACGGTCGACGACAAGCTCACCGTGGCGCAACCCTCCCTCCCCGCGACGCAGACCACGCCGGGCACCGACAGTAAATACACCACGCACACCGTGACCAACGACCTCTCCGTACACGACATCTACCTCCCCGAAGATTCGGCAAGCGGCATCGGCAACAAACCCACGATACTGGTGGCAGGCATCGCCTACAACGATCGACCGGCGACCTACTACCGCATCGACTTTGCCAAGACCAACGAGACCACTCCGTTTGCCGTCTTGCGCAACCACCGCTACGTGTTCAACATCAAGCAGGTGACGGGCGACGGCTACGACACGCCCGAAGAGGCTGCCGCATCCAAAGCTGCCAACATCCAATGGGACGGCGTAGACCTCGACGAGAACCGGGACGACGAAGGGGCATACATCGCAGGCAATTACTATTTCCGCTGTCCCTCCTCGGTCACCATCGCCGGCGAAGCTTACGCCAGTGTCACCTTCGACTATGACACCAATATCCCCGACTTCAACGCCACCATGCTGCGCTGGGCGAAATCGACCGAAGAGAATGCCGGAGGAGATGCTGTCTTCACGTACGCGGTAGACACCGACAAGAAGCAAATCACCCTCAGCGCAGGCAACAACGACACAGCCACGGAGCGCCTCTACGATCTCTTCATCGCACCCGACCCGATATGGGAGTTCAACCTACACATCCGGCGACTGAAGAAGTTGCCGCGCTACATCGCCGTAGCCCACAGCGTCGAGGGCATCTACCTGCCCCACTTCACCCAATCGCCCAACCGCTTTCTCAACGCCGAGGGGCAGTTTGAACTCTCGAAGAGCAACCGCAACAAACTGCTCCTCACCGTACGCACCCTGCCCACCATAGACGAGGAGGGCGAGTTTGAGTTTACCGTCAACACCGTCAACGGCTACACCTTCGAGCTGCCGGTCGGCAAGAAAATCAGCGACTGGCAGAAGGTGCAAAAGAAGATCGGCAACGCTACGTACAACGAATATACCGTGGAGCTGTCGGCGAAAGGTGCACCCGAAGCGGCAGGCTACGACGATTTCACCCTCACCGGCAAAGGATATATGCTCGACGGGTCTACCGACCTGGTCGAATATACCGACCCCATCGAGGTGCGCGTGGGATATGCACCCAAAACCATCCTGAGCTGGGGATCGGGCACCGACTTGGGATTTGCCGCCGGCGCCGGACTGATGCTTGGCAACAAGCGCAACTTCAGCATGACAGGCACCGTGCCCGTAGAGAAAATCACCTCGACGGTTGCTGCCAGTGCCGCCGCGTTCATGTCGCAGCTCGTAAGTCTCAAGCCCGACATCGCCGTGCTCGAAGGTACCTACGCCCCGTCGGCAGCATACAGCAAGACACTTGCCGACTACTGCAACGGCACCGGCGATTTCGCTGCGAAAGGCAAGGGAGTGCTCATCATATTGGCAGACGGATATAACGCTACCAGCTACAACGCCGTGATGACAAGTCTCATCAAAGCCATTCTGCCCGACTACAGCCCGACAGCCGCCGTCAATGCCACCACCATAGGAACTGCCGGCGACATCTATACCCTGCCTGCCGCCGGAGGCACTGCCGCCTCGCAACCCGGCGCCGACGACCTCATCATGAACGGTCTCTTCGGATCGCTCTGGGGAGTGCCGTGGGGCAAGAGCAGCGCCAACACCCTCGCCGCGTCAGGATTGGACAGCGCACCCATCAAAGTCTATACGCGCAGCAAAGACGGTTCTGCCACCACGACGAACAACATCACCCTGTTTCGCTACAACCAGCACTTCTTCTTTGCAGGCGACGGAGGGTTCATGGCACAGACACGCCGGGTCGACGGAAGCGCCGTCAAATATCCCTTCCACCTGAACAGGCAATACCAACCGGTTACCAACGACCTGTATAAGGAGCCGGTCTACAACTCGTTCGTGATGGCAAACATCCTCTTCTGGGCGATACACGTAGCCGAGTGTCAGCAGGTGCCTGCCTACATGGGCTACGAATAATCTTTTTTACCCATTTATTACACCTAACACAGAAGTCGAAATGAAAAAGATAACTGTATGGATCAGTGTGCTCATGCTCGCCGCACTGACCCTTGGGATGCAAGCATGCATCGACGAGCGCATGACCCCGCCCGACAGCGATAACTCCGACAACAGCGCCTACCTCACTCTCACCCTGAGCGTACCCTACGGCGAACGTCAATCCGTCACCCGCGCCGCGACAAGCGACGTGGTCAAGGGCGAGAAAGCCATCAAGAATGTCTCCGTGCTGGTCTTCCGACGCGAAACAGACAACACCAGCGGCAACACCACCGACATCCTCGCCTACGAAGCCACCACCACCGAGCTGGTCACCGACGGCGACGGCAACTGCACCACGATTGTCCGACTGCTCAAATCGCTCCACAACGAGGAGTACAACGTCATGGTGATTGCCAACCTCGGGTCGCGCATCGCAGAGAAATACATCGGCAAGAGCAAAGAGTATATTCAGCAACAACTGATGTTTGACTACACCGGAGCGTGGGCAACCACGGACAACAAACCCGACGCCTTCCCGATGAACGGCGAGAGCTTCTTCGGAAAGATAGACGGCAAGAGCTACCTCAGTCCGGCACGCATCATCCCGATGCTGCGCGCCCTTGCGCGGATGGACGTGGGGCTGATGTTCACCCCCGCCGCCTCGGGCGACCTCAACTCCGAAGAGTTTGCCGGCATCGCCGGATGGACGCTCGAATCGGTACACCTCTACCGTACCCGCAACAAGGGGGTGGTGATACCTCCCGATTCGGCATATACCTCTACCGACTACCACAAGGTGAGCAAACCATCCGTGCCCGCAAATGCCACACTCAACAACCCGGGCACTCCGGGAACAACCGACGGCGGTCAGTTGTACACACCCAACCTCACCGGAAAAGCCTCCGTACACACCATCTATGTGCCCGAAAACAATGTGGCGTCTGTCGACGATGCCACGGCGGTGGTGGCAGGAATCAAAGAGCTGAGCAGCAACAAGGTCTACTATTACCGGCTCGACTTGGGCAGCGATCACACCACACTCGCCCCCATTCTGCGCAACTACCGATACATCTTCAACATCATTGCCATCAACGGACAGGGCATGGACACCCCCGACGATGCGCTGCATGCCATCCGCACAGACCTCACCTACACCGTGCTGTCGTGGGACGAGGGCGCGGCATCGAACCTCTGGGTTTCGGGCAACTACTTCTTCCGCGTAGACAAACGGGAGATAGAGCTGCCTGCCCGCAAGCTCGACAGCTACGATGCTCCCGACTACCAACTGACCTACGAGACCAATCTGCCGCTCGACAGCATCCGGTGGAGTTGGGATAGCGCCAATCCACCCGTCAGCTACACCGTGCTCAAACAGACTGCCGCAGGAAGCGCCTTCAAACACAACACCGGCGTGCTGCAATTTGCTGCCAACGGCAACAACACCGGCACTGCCGACCTCACGGGCAACCTCACCTTCACCGCCGGCAACATCAAGGGAACCATCCGGGTGAATCAAGCATTCATCCCGATGGATTACCGCATCGACTGCGCGACGGGCGTAGTGGTCAAAGGGGTCTTCTATGTAGGAGATAAGCCGGGAGATGACCTCCCAACCTACTCCTCCACGCACTACATCGAGCTGACATTGACCAACATCTCCGCAGGCATGGTCGGGGAGAAGTGGAAGATACGCACCGTGCCCTACACCCAAACCGACGACGACAACGGAAACGGCAACCTCAACGGGCTGACCTTCCAAGGGGAGGGCACCTTCGAGAACCTCGGCAGGCAACGCATACGCCTCGACATCGTACCGGGCAGCTATGGCGCCTCCTTGACGCCTGTTCAGAAGCTCCGCTACAAATTGGTGGTCAACAGCACCGCCTACGGCGAAGACAGCATCGCTTGCGAAGATGTCAACGTCGCCATCGCCCTCCACAAAAAGAGGATACTGGGCATGGGATGGAACGGACGTGCCGGATATGGATATTATGCCGAAAGCGGCGTGTCGAGGGCCTTTCTGGAGAGCGACCTCTTCTCGCTGCGTGGAGCCAAGGGAATACCCGTCGACGGCATTACGTTTGACTGCGACAACACCTACAGCGACGCCATCGCCGACAACTTGATAAAGAAGGTGAAGACCAACCCCGACATCATTCTGGCATCCAACCTCATGTTTGATGCGTCCACCGCATCCAAAAAACTGGCTGCCGCGCTCGTGGAGTATGTCAACAACAAGGGCGTACTGTTTGTCTACAACGGTACCGAACGGGTACCCGGCGCCTCTATGGAGCCGTGCTGGGACAACAAGGTCACGTTCAGCAACCTTCCGCAGAGTATGACTGCCAAATCGGGCGGCAGAATGCGCATCAACTACTACAAATACAATCCGCTCGACAACGGCACGGTCAACGATGAGCTGCTTGAGAAACTGAAGGTGCCCGACGACGACCCCATCTACAGCGGAAAGCTCGACGGCGTGCAATACTTCCCCTCGTTGGACACGATACAAGGCGGAGCCTGGTTAGGCAATGCCACGCTCACATACAACACGGCGTTCCTTGCCGAATCGGAGCAACTGTCATATTTCAAGGAGAGCGATGTAAACAAGGCGCCTTACGACGACTTTGTGATTTACTCCTTCGAGCGAAATACCACGACCTACCCGCGCTACAAATATTTCTGTTTCACGCGCTACAAACCGAAAAACCTCGTCTATGTAGGCGACGGCGGCTGGTTTGGCGGCTTCAGCAAAGAGATGGAAGATACCGGCGGCAAAGGCAACACCTACGATGAGTCGGAAGCCAGTGACTTCGACACCCCCTTTGCCGTCAGTTGGAAGGAGACCGACGACGGATGGGTGCCCACCTGGCCTAAGACGAAAGTGTTCCGTGGTGACGGCGACCCTACACTGGGCGGCAAAGGCAACATCCACAACTCGTTCCTCTTTGCCAACTGCATGACGTGGGCGCTCTACCAAGCCGAGTTTGACGGTATCAACAGTCAGCCTTGACGAGGTTGCGGCTTATACTTCGCGCGAGGTGTTTACCCTCTATCTCGTAAAGACATACACCGCGAACGTCTTGGGAGGCAGTTCCGTGCTATATTCCTGACCGGAGACAACTATCGACGCTTCTTGCGGCAGGATGGCGGTAGGATGATCGAGCGTATTATCCTTGTCGGGGTCGGTAGCTTGCAGCAGTATGCGACGTCCGCCGCTCAGGGTCTCTTTCTTCTTCATGCCGTTGAAGACGAGGCGCAACGGTTGTGGTTGGTCGGAGGTGTTGGCTACCTTGACGATGATTTCATTCTTGTTCTTATCGCACACAGCGCTGGCAAATAAGCCGTTCTGTCCGTCGGCGCCTGTCACTGCCTGCTTGTTCATGGTAAGCGGGAGGACATGGGTGCCGGCGTGGGTGGCGTAGAGTTGCTGCACATAGTAGCTCACGGTACGCACAGAGCGCAGGTTGTCGAACCAAATCATGTCGGGACGCCACTGCCATCCCTCGACATGCGCAAAGAGCGGGGCGTAGGTTGCCATGTGTACAAGGTCGGCATTGCGTTCCAGTCCGGTCATGAAAGCCGCTTCGAGCAGAGAGGCATTGAAGTGGTTCCACTTCTTGCCCTGTCCGTGGCAGGCATATTCACCGGCAAAGACTTTCGGACCTTTGCGGTCGTATGAGTCGTAGCGGGCGCCTTGGCTGAGGAACCAGCTCTCGGGACGGTAGAAATGCTCATCGACCAAGTCGACCTTGAGACGTTTCATCTCCGGCCACAAATAGTCGAACTGCTCGCCTTCGGAGTTGGGTCCGGCGCTGCCTATGATCTGAATTTGGGGATATACCTTGCGAATGGCAGTGATAAACGGCTCCAAGTGTTCAGGATACTCCTCACCCCACTGTTCGTTACCGATAGCGATGAACTTGAGATGGAACGGTGCCGGATGTCCCATGTCGGCACGCAGCTTCCCCCACGTGGTGGTGACGTCGCCGTTGGCAAACTCTATCAGGTCGAGCGCATCCTGCACATAACTATCCAAGTCGTTGACGGGTACATGTGCATCGGGGGTGTTGTTTTGGAACTGACATGCCAGTCCGCAGCTCAATACGGGCAACGGCTCTGCCCCCATCTCTTCCGACAGTTGGAAGAACTCGAAGAAGCCCAGCCCGTAGCTTTGGTAGTAGTCGGGGAAAAAGCGGTGCGGGAAGGTGTACTCCCAGCGGTTCTCGTTCAGCGGGCGGTTTTCGACCGGACCGACGGAGTTCTTCCAGTTGTAGCGCGTAGCCAGGTCGGTGCCTTCGACAATGCATCCGCCGGGGAAGCGGAACACGCCCGGCTTCACATCTGCCAGTGCCTGTGCGAGGTCTTTGCGCAAACCATTCTCGTGTCCTTTCCAAGTATCGACGGGAAAGAGCGAGATGTGCTCCAGATCGACGGTGGTTTTCGAGGTGAGAAAGATACGCAGGGTGGCTTTGGGTTGCGTGACGGTAGGGTTCAGGATGAGCTGATACTTCTTCCACTCCTTCGAGTCGATGGTGAGGTTGGCGGTGGCAAATGCCTGCTGCTCTTCCATGGAGTGAATGTCGACCAGTTCAATGCGTAGCGAGCTGTTGGTTCCCCCCTCGGGCAGACGTGCCCATACGGAGAAGCGATAGGCTTCGCCCGCTTTCACGCCGATGCCGAAATAGCCTTCGTTGTCTAATCCGGTGTACTTCTGGTCGTGTCCGGGATAAGCCAGACGAACGTAGTGCGGATTGCGGTCGAACGGACCATCGTCCTTCACCGTCACGTTACCGAACGAGTTCCATCCCATCAGATGTTGCGGAAACTCGAACGAGCGGTTCTTTACCAATTCGGCATACAAGCCGCCGTCGGCAGCATAGTTGATGTCTTCAAAGAACAGACCGTACATGGTGGGCTGTATGGGCGCACCCGGTTTGTGGCTCTGTATCACAAACTCGTTGGTTTGTGCCTGCATCGTGGCAGCGCCGGTCAACACACCGAAGGTTACTGCCATAAAAAGCTGTTTCTTTTTCATTGTTACTTTATTTGTTTGATGTTTTTTATTTCACTCGTTTCCCCCATACCGATCGTCCCTTGGCGTCTAATCCGGTAAAGAGTACCGTCTCTGTTTCGCGTTCCCAGTCGTGTCCGGCAAAGACGATGAGGTCGGTTATCTGTTCGCCTTCGGGCATTCGCAGTTCCAGCGTTTGCTGTTGCGGGTCGAAGCTCCACTTGCCGCCGGCGTCGCCGTCGAGCGACCCGTCGTTCTTTAGTTCATGGTGAACCGACCCGTTGCACTCCTGCTCTTTCAGTCCTGCCTCACCCGGCATAATCTGTCCGGCGTCGAGTTGTCGCTCGGCAAGGGGTTCGCGCACGCGGATGATCTCCCATTCGCCTGCCAGGTCTTTCGTACGGAAGGTGCGTGGCGCTGTGCCGGCATAGCGTTCGGGCGATACGACCGGCCAGCCGTCGGCGTTGAAGAACATCTGTCGCACGTGTAGCACCAACTGCTGGTTTTCGGGCGACAGTCGTCCCTGATGTGTCATGAAGTAGTGGCCTTCGTTGTCGGTAAAGACGCCGCAATGTCCGGTACCTGCCCATCCGGGGTGGTGGTCGAAGCGGTAAGGAGCGGTGAGTATCGGGAAGTTATTGGTGGTATCTTTCAATGCCAGTCCGGTAAAATCGGTAAATCCGTCGGCGATGTGGTCGGAGCGCCCTACACGCACGTTATAGGTGGTCATCAGCGGATCATACGATACGAAGAGGAAGTATTTTTTCAGTTCGGGATGGTAAAGAATGTCGGGCGCTTCGAGGTTGTCGTGGCGGTAGTTGGCACGACGGGCAACGACGTGACCCGGGTCGCCCTCTTTGAGCGGTAGTCCGGTTTCGGGATTCAGCTCTACGGCAAACAGTCCGCCGAAGTACGACCCGTAAATCATCCACCACTGCCCGGTGTTCGGGTCGACGATCACACTGGGGTCGATGGCGTTCATCACCGAGTTGTTGTCGGTCTTCACGGCACACCCTTTGAGTGTCCACGGTCCGGCGGGTGAATCGGATTCTGCCAACCCCATGTACGAGGTCTTCCGTCCGAAAGCCGACACGCAGTAGTAGAGGCGGAACTTGTCTTTGTAGGGAATCATGTAGGGCGCCCATATATTGCTTGCTCCGCGTCCGTCGGCGTGGGCATGTACCCAGTCGACAGCCTCTTGGGGTATTTCGGGGAATGCCCACCCCACGAACTCCCAGTTCACCAAGTCGCGCGAGCGTCGTACCTGTATGAATCCGGTTGGGATGTTCTGATTCTGTTCACGCTCTTCGGCCGTAGGACGATGAGGGTGATAGATGGCATCGGTGGAGTACATGTAGTAGTAATCGCCCACCCGTCGGCACGACGGGTCGTGTACGTTATACGTACCCCATTGGCGGTAATTGGTCAAGCCGGTTATCGACATATAGTCGTCCGACCACGGATTGGGTGCAGCTACGGGAGCAAACACAGGCGACTGGCAGGCTGCTGTGAGCAAGCTTATCACTACGCCGCAAAAAAGGGAGGATGCATGTTTCATGGAGATGAACATTCTGTTGCAAGAGGGTTAATACTTTGATTTAATTCTGTTTGCAAATGTACATGCTATTCATCGACGAAAGGTAGACAAACTGCTACAATTGGTGGACAAACCGCCACTGTCCCGGCAATAGTTACTTTGCCCGTACTTGTCCTTCGCCTTCGATCAGCCACTTGTAGGTGGTGATCTCTTCCAATCCCATCGGACCGCGTGCATGGAGCTTCTGCGTACTGATACCTATCTCGGCACCCAATCCGAACTGTGCTCCGTCGGTAAAGGCGGTCGACACATTGGCATAGACGCAAGCCGCATCGACTTCGCGTTGGAAGAGGCGGACGGCATCTTCCGATTCGGCAACGATGCACTCGCTGTGTCCCGATCCGTAGCGGTGGATGTGTTCGATGGCTTCATGCACGTCGGCAACGCATTTCACCGACATGGCATACGAGAGGTACTCGGTGCCGTAGCTCTCGGGCGTGGCATGACACAGGAGGTGCGACGGGTAGCTGTTCTCTAACGACCGATAGCTCTCTTCGTCGGCATAGATGCGTACCTCCGCTTGGGCAAGCGGATGCGAGAGGCGGGGAAGCAGGGCGAGCACGACGCGGTCGACAAGCAGGCAGTCTAACGCATTGCATACGCTCACCCGTCGGGTCTTGGCATTGCAGACGATGGCGGTTCCCTTGTCGACCTGACCCGTGCGGTCGAAATAGGTATGACACACGCCTGCGCCGGTTTCGATCACCGGAACGGTGGCATGTCGGCGCACGTAGCTGATCAAGCCGCTGCCGCCGCGCGGAATGAGCACATCGACATATCCGTCGGCTTGCAACAACTGCGCCGTGACTTCGCGGTCGGACGGCAGCAGGGTCACCACTTCGGGCGGCAACCCTTCTTGCTGCAACACCCGGTGGATGAGCTGCACAATGGCGCGATTGGATTCGTCGGCGTCGCTCCCTCCTTTCAGCACACAGGCGCTGCCGCTCTTCAGGCAGAGGGCAAAGACATCGAAGCCCACATTGGGACGCGCCTCATAGATAACGCCTATCACGCCGAAGGGTACGCTCACCTTCCGCAGACGCATGCCGTTGGGGCGAATGGTTTGAAACAGTGTCCTCCCCAAAGGTGAGGGGAGGGTAGCCACGTGGCGCATGTCGCCGGCTATGGCTTGCAAACGGGGCAAGGTGAGTAGCAGGCGGTCGTAACTCGGGTTTTCGGGGTTCATACGTGCCAAGTCGAGGGTGTTGGCGTGTAGGATGTCGTCTGCTTGTGCGACGATAGCCGATGCTACGGCACGCAGGAGGTCGTTTATCCGGCTGTCGGGTAGAGCCGTCAGCCTGCGCGAAGCACGACGGGCAGCGATTAGTTGTTCTGTAAGCATGATTGTTGTTCTATTAATAGGATTGCTGTTCTATGGTCAATTCTCCATGGTCAGGTAGTCATAGTGCACCACCGCCCGTCCGCCCCGTCGTCCGGCGACGGCGCGAATCTGGTCGGAGTTGTATGCCACCTTTCCTACACCCGTCTGATGTCCGTTGTGGTCGATGATGCGTACGATGTCATCTTTTTCGAAATCGCCTTCGACGCGGGTAATGCCGATGGGCAGGATACTCACCACGCGGTCGGAGCAGAGCACGTGCGATGCCTCTTCGTTCAGGTGGATTTCGCCTTTGGCGAATCCGCTGCTGTGCGCAATCCATTTCTTCACGCCCGACATGGGGGTAGCAGCCGGTGTGAAGCGGGTACACAGCGTGGTGTCGGGGTGTTGCAGCAGGTGGGTCAGGATCTGTTCGCGCTTGCCGTTGGCAATGACTACGGCAATGCCTTCGGCTGCCACTTGGCGGGCGATGGCAGCCTTGGTGAGCATGCCGCCCCGTCCGAAGTCGGAACGCGAGGCGCGGATGTAGTCGGTCAGCTTGTTGTCGTCGGTCACCTCGCGTATCACGGTGCTGCCTGCTTCGCCGGGTGCGCCGGTATAGATGCCGTCGACATTGCTCAGGATGATGAGTTGCCCCACATCCATCATGGTGGCAATCAGTCCCGACAGCTCGTCGTTGTCGGTAAACATCAGCTCGGTCACGGAGATGGTATCGTTTTCGTTGACGATAGGTATCACGCCATTGTCGAGCATCACACTCATGCAGTTGCGCTGGTTGAGGTAGTGTCGACGGGTGGCGAAGCTCTCTTTGGTGGTGAGTACCTGCCCCACGGCGATGCCATGCTCGCGAAACAGCTCGTAGTATCGGTTGATCAGCTTGGCTTGTCCCACTGCCGAGAAGAGCTGTCGCCGGTCGACATGGTCTAACTTGCGAAGCGGTCGGAGTTCGCTGCGTCCGGCAGCCACCGCTCCCGACGAGATGAGTATCGTCTCTATGCCGGCGCTGTGTAGCTCGGCTATCTGGTCGACCAGCGCCGACATGCGTGTGATATCGAGTGTGCCGTCGGGGCGTGTGAGCACGTTGCTGCCTACTTTTACGGCGATGCGTTTACCGGGTTGATTCATGCGTTGGGGGTTTCGTTGCTTTTTTCAGTCGCCCGTTCTTGCGCAACGCCTCGGTGATGATCCATTGCAGCTGACCGTTGGTGCTGCGGAACTCGTCGGCAGCCCATTGCTCTATGGCCTCCATCATATCCGAATCCATGCGTAGAACAAAGCTCTTGGTTGTTGTTTCTTTTTTCATTGATACGTTCATCTTCGATCTTACATCGTCAATCAATCAATCTTAGTGTACGAATAAACGTAGTCAGATCGTCCGTCACATATCCGGGTACGGGAGATGCGTGGTTGTACTCGAAGGGGGTCGACTTGCCGGTTCCTTCTTGCAGCAGATGGTTGAGTTTGGGATACGACTTGAACGATACGTTTTTGTTGCGTATCAGTACGAAGCGCCACAGCCCGTAATCTTGCATGGTGACTTGGTAGTCGCGTTCGCCTTGCAAAATCAGGATGGGTAGCGTGAGTTTCCGGGCTACCTCGAGCGGCTTATAGCGGTTGATGAAGAGCCAGTAAGAGCGCGGTTGCCCCAGCAGCAACGGGATGGTGTCGTTGAACCGGGGGGTGCCCAGCAGCTTGGTGTTCTCGGCTTCCCGCTTGAGGGTGGCAAGTTGCTCGCGGGTAGCTGCCGACGAGTCGGTGAGTGAAGCCAGATAGACCGACTGCTCTACGACCAACTCTTCGAGCGGTCGGGGGGTGCCGGCAATCAGGATGATGCCTGCCAAGTCGCCTGCCGGAGCACGCTCGGCGATGCGGGGAGCGACGACCGCCCCCAAGCTGTGTCCTGCCACATAGATGCTGTCGGGGGCAATTTCGGGAAGCTGCTTAGCCAGTTCGATAGCCGTCAGCACATCGTCGACCGCTTCGGTGTCATAATCCAACTCGCGCCCCTCGGGCAGGGCAGCGCCATACACCTTTGCCCGTTTCTCGTAACGGATGGTGGCAATGCCCCGCTTTGCCAGCTCCCATGCCAAGTCGCGAAAGGGTTTGTTGGGTCCCAGTGTTTCGTCGCGGTCGTTGGCTCCGGAGCCGTGTACCAGAATCACTACGGGATGCGGTGGCTGTCCCAACGGCAGGGTGAGTGTACCGGGCAGCGGGAAATGGGGCACGCCGACGGTGATCTCTCTTTCTGTCATCTTCTGCTTGTCGTAGACGACCGGCGCGGCTGTCGACGGTTCCGAGATGGGTGCCAGGCGGATGGTGTTCATCCCTCCGTCGACATCGAACGAGGTGAGGAAGCGCAGCCGGTAGCGCTCGAACGTCAGATCGCAATAGTAGATGGTGATGCCTTGTGCACGATCTTTCTTCCATTCGGCGCGCGATTGCAGCTTGCCTACTTGTCGCTCCATCTGACCCATCATTCCTGCAAATACTTGAGGAGAGAGCTTCTGTTGCAGCTCCGCAGTCAGCATGGCGTGAATACTGTCGCCTTGTTCGGCAATAAAGAACCCGTAGGCACGCTCGGCGCGTGCAAAGTTCTCATCGGTTTGGGCAAACAGGGCTGCTACCTGTCCCAATAACAGTCCCAGTAATAGTCCCCATTTATATAGATGTATATACATCGTTATAAAGCATTATATGAATAAAGTAATAGTCCATTCTCCATTCTCAATGATGTAACGTCCCCGCATTCACCACCGGCTGTGCCGATTCGTCGGCGCAGAGCACTACGAGCAGGTTGCTTACCATGGCTGCCTTGCGTTCTTCGTCCAAGTCGACGATCTGCTCTTCGGATAGCTTTTGCAGTGCCATCTTCACCATAGATACAGCTCCCTCGACAATCTTCTCGCGGGCAGTGATGATGGCAGATGCCTGCTGGCGACGCAGCATGACGGCGGCAATCTCGGGCGCATACGCCAGATAGTTGATGCGTGCTTCTACGATCTCGATGCCTGCCATGGTGAGGCGTTCGTTCAGCTTCTGTTCCAACTGTTCGTTGATCTCTTCACCGCCCGACCGCAGGGTCAGCTCGCCTGCTGCCGATTCGTTGTCGTCGTAGGCATATTGTCCTGCCACCTGACGCAGGGCGGCATCGCTCTGTATCTTTACGAAGTTTTCAAAGGCGGTCATCCGATTGGCAACCGCCGACCCGACGCTGATTTCGTTTTTGTTGCCACTACCTGTCTGGGAGGCGGCAGCAGCCATCGTCTGTGCATCGATCTCGAACATGGCTTTGTAGGTGTCTTTCAGCTTCCATACCAAAACCAAACCTATCAGGATGGGATTGCCTATCTTATCGTTCACCTTGATTGGCTCTACATCGAGATTGCGTGCACGCAGCGAGAGCTTCTTCTTATCCATAAAAGGGTTCACCCAGAAGAAGCCGGTTTCTTTAAACGTGCCTTTATATTTGCCGAAAAAGACCATGGCGCGTGCCTCGTTAGGCTCTAATTGCATGTAGCCCGCAAGCATCATCAGCCAGACAATCGTGATCACAATTGCGACCATTATACTCAGTGGATTAAGCAGGTAGAAACCGTAAGCAATGACAGCCGACAAAACAACCAAGTGGATGAACAACATGGTAAATCCGTTCATCTTAAATCCTTTAAACCCAAATTCTTTCTGTTCCATAACCAATCGTTTTAAGTGATGATACAATGATATTAAATTGATAGCACAAAGGTATCAGTATCTATTTGATAAATGGCACGTGTAGGGGGATTATTTATGGTTTATTAATACTACTCGCTACCACCTCTCGACGGGCGACGCGGCGGCTGCCCGCAGCCGGGAGAATCGGGGATGTTCGTCACGGCAACCGACATTCCGGAGCGATTGCAGCCAATCGGCGCACGGCAGAAGAGTTGGCTAATATAGATTATAAACTGCCGTTTTGAGATAGTCTGTGATTCTCAATAAGGCGAGTAAGGCGAGTAAGGCGAGTAAGTGTTTTCAAACTTTATAAAATTATATATGTATATGT
>JAISIN010000127.1 GCA_031262085.1 Prevotellaceae bacterium | reverse complement strand
TGAGGCTTTTTTATTAAAAAAACGTTGATATTATTTTGCAGATACCAATTATTGCACTACATTTGCGCCCACTAAGCAAATACGTTGTGTGCTCTCTTACTAAGAGATACTACATTCCGACCTCCGAAACTGCCCTATTTTCAACCCTCTTCCCCCCTCCCCCCACATCGATCGCCCACAACTAAAAACGGCAGCAAGTTCGCCACATCCGCAAGTGCGAATGTGCACGATTTACAGTTACATCTGATACCCGGACGCAAGACGATATATAAAGATTTGTTATAAACTCTTCATAATGTTACATACGTGATAGTCTATGTTACATACACGATCCATTTATTATGGACAATGTCCTTTGATGTGAGGCAGATCTGACTTTGAAGTGTGAGCTATGACTATGCCTTGAAGATTCCCGTTTTGTTTAAAGAAGTTTTAATTTACATAATCATTGCTTTCATCTCCTTCGTCAAAAGTTCAAAATGCCTAATTTTGCACGCTGACTAAATAATAAATGTATTACGATGAAATGTATAAGATTGTTTGCGACGGGAACCGGAGCATGCCTGCTTATATTGCTTGCCTCGTGTGGCAAGAAGCAGAGCGCTCAAACTGCGGTAGAAGCTTATCCCACGCAAGTTGTAACTAAACAGAATGTCACACTGCAAACAGTGTATCCCGTATCCCTCAAAGGGAAAGAGGACGTAGAAATTCACCCCCGTGTGAAAGGTTTTATTGAAGACATCTATATCGACGAAGGGTCGGTAGTGCATGCCGGACAGGCGCTGTTCAAGATCGATTCGCCTGAATCGCAACAGACACTGAATACAACCAAAGCCGCACTCACCTCGGCAGAGGCACAGGTGAATACGGCAAAAATCAATGTCGAACGCATCAAGCCACTGGCAGATCAAGGCATTGTCAGTCAGGTGCAACTGGCAACCTATCAGAATGCTTACGAATCGGCAGTCGCCGCCCGTGAAGAGGCGAAAGCAGCCTACACCAACGCCCAAGTCACAATGGGATGGACGCGCGTAACCAGTCCGGTAGACGGTGTGGCAGGCACCATCATCTATCGAAAGGGAAGCTTGGTCGACGATGCCAAGGTGCTGACTACCATTGCCAACACCAGCAACATCTACGCCTACTTCTCGCTCAACGAGAAAGCGCTGCAAGAGTTTCTGGACCGCCTCGACGGACAGACCCAAGCCGAGAAGATTAAGAATGCTCCCGACGTGACGCTGACACTGGCAGACGGAACAGTCTATCCGGAAGCAGGACGGTTGGAAACCATCTCGGGAGTGCTCAACGTCACCACCGGATCTGCCAACTTTCGTGTGGCGTTTCCCAATCCGCACGGCACACTGCGCAGCGGAACCAGTGGAACGGTAGCCATACCCCGACACCTCAATCAGGTGTTGGTCGTTCCGCAAAAGGCAACCTTCGCACTGCAAGACAAAACCATTATATACAAGGTGGACGGCGATTCCGTAACGCAGAAAACCATCGACGTGATTCCCATGCCCGATGCACGCAACTACGTAGTAACAGCCGGACTGACAGCGGGCGACCGCATTGTGACCGACGGCGTAAGCACCCTCAACAACGGCGACAAAATTCAGGTAAAGTAACGGGAGGGGTATGACATGCTAAAAACATTTATTGAACGGCCTGTCCTTTCGACCGTCATCTCTATCATTATTGTAGTGCTGGGTATCATTGGTATTGCCACCCTGCCGATTGAGCAATACCCCGACATCGCACCGCCTACGGTGCGCATCACAGCCTCTTATCCGGGCGCCAATGCCGACGTGGTAACCAAGAGTGTGATTGTCCCCATTGAGGAGGCAGTCAACGGCGTGGAGGGAATGACCTACATGACCTCGTCGGCATCGAACGACGGGCTGGCAACCATACAGGTCTTCTTCGAGAAGGGTATCAACCCCGATATTGCTGCGGTCAACGTGCAAAATCTGGTGGCAACCGCCAACTCCAAACTACCGAGCACCGTCAAGCAGGTGGGGGTAACCGTGCGCAAGCAGCAGACCAGCAACATCATGTTTGTCTCGATATGGTCGGACAACCCTGACTACGACGCCTCGTTCGTACAAAACTACATCAACATCAACATACTGCCGCAAATCAAACGTGTGCAGGGTGTAGGCGATGCCAGTGTATTCGGTGCACGCGACTACTCCATGCGTATCTGGCTAAAGCCCGACGTCATGGCGTCGTACAAAATAACCCCCGACGAGGTAGTGAATGCCCTGAACGACCAGAATATCGAAGCGGCTCCCGGTCAGTTGGGACAAAACTCAGACCAGACATTCCAGTACACCCTCAAGTACACCGGCAAGCTGAAAAGCGCCGAAGAGTTTGGCGATGTGATTATCCGCTCGGAAAACGGGCAGATATTGCGCGTCAAAGATGTGGCGCAGGTAGAGCTGGGAGCGTTGAACTACACCGTACTCTCCGAACTGAACGGGCACGACGGCATCGGCATCAGCATCTACCAGACAGCCGGCTCGAACGCCCAAGAGGTAATCGCCAACGTCAAGGACGAATTGAAGAAAGCCCAAGCGCTCTTCCCGCCCGGACTGCACATCAGCTACGTACAAGATGCGAGCGACTTTCTGGATGCTTCGATCGAGAAGGTCATCCACACCCTGTTCGAAGCCTTCCTGCTGGTATTCCTCGTAGTACTGGTGTTCTTGCAAGACTTCCGCTCCACACTGATTCCGGCAATTGCCGTGCCGGTAGCCATCATTGGTACTTTCTTCTTCCTTAAAGTGTTTGGCTTCTCCATTAACATGTTGACGCTGTTTGCCTTGGTGCTTGCCATCGGTATTGTGGTCGACGACGCCATTGTGGTGGTCGAAGCCGTTCATGCCAAGTTGGAATCAAAGGCAATTCGCTCCAAAGATGCGGCGATAGAGGCGATGAAAGAGATTGCGCCTGCCCTTGTATCTATCACCTTGGTCATGGCGGCGGTGTTCATTCCGGTGAGCTTCATCGGCGGCACATCGGGCGTATTCTATAAACAATTCGGACTGACACTGGCTGTTGCCATTGCGATCTCTGCCGTCAACGCCTTAACACTGAGTCCGGCATTGAGCGCCCTGTTCATGAAATCGACCACCGGCGCCCAAGCAGCCGACGCTACTTCCAAGCCCCAACGACGCAACATGGCGACCCGCTTCTGCGACCGGTTCAACCATCTATTCAAATGGGCGACCGAACAGTATGCCCGCACACTGCGCTTTCTGGGCAAACGCGGACACCGCTGGATAACGGTAAGCATCATTGGCGTGGCAATAGCGGTGCTGACGGGGTTGATGCAAAAGATTCCGTCGGGCTTTGTACCGCAAGAAGATAGCGGCGGCGTGCTGGGCATGATCACCATGGCGCCCGGAACCTCGCTCGAACGTACCGATTCACTCATCGCACAAGTGGTCGACAGCGTAAACACCATCCCGCACATTGACCTCGTACAGAGTATGACGGGTGTGAACTTGCAAACCGGCGTGGGTAGTTCGTATGGTACGGTGATGATTAAACTCGACCCGTGGAGCCAACGTAAAATTACTGCCACCGATGTAGTTTCGCTCATGCAGGAAAAGACTAAGGGAATGCCTGCCACCTTCATCTTCACCGTGACCCCTACCCTGCGCGGATTCGGACTAAGCAGCGGTGTAGAGATGCAGATGCAAGACCGCACGGGAGGCGATGTGGACAAATTCTTCGACATAACCAACAAGTTCCTTGCCGAGATGCGCAAGCACCCCGATGTGATGCTGGCACGCACCACCTTCGACGCCGACTTCCCGCAAAAGCTGATTACTGCCAATATTGCCAAGATCAGGGAGGCAGGACTCACACTGGACGGTGTGATGTCGGTACTGCAAACCTACGTAGGCAGCTCGTACATCTCCGATTTCAACATCTACGGCAAACAGTTCCGTGTTATGGTGCAGGCAGCTCCCGAATACCGGTCGAAATGGTCGGATCTGGATAAGTTCTACATACGCACGGCAGCGGGCGAGATGGCTCCCATCACAGAGTTCCTCTCGGCGCAAGACATTACCGGTCCGCAGGTGCTGAACCACTTCAACATGTATTCGTCGATGTATGTGATGATTGTTCCGAACATCCCCGACGGATATACCAACTCCGACGTGATGCGCACCATTCAGGAGGTATCCGAACAGGTGCTGCCTTCGGGATATACCTACGACTACTCGGGCATGTCGCGCGAGGAGGCAAAAGCGGGCGGACAAACCTACATCATCTTCGCGCTCTGTCTGATCTTCGTCTACCTGCTGCTGTGTGCACTCTACGAGAGCTACCTCATTCCGCTGGCAGTGATCCTGTCGCTACCCATCGGACTGTCGGGTGTATTTATCTTTATCTTCATCGGATTGATGGCAGGGTCGGGCATCGTGACCAACATCTACGTGCAGATTTCGCTCATCATGCTGATCGGATTGCTTGCCAAGAACGCCATCTTGATTGTGGAGTACGCGCTGCAACGCCGCCAGCAAGGCATGAGCATTATCGAAGCCGCCGTACAGGGCGCCGTTGCCCGTCTGCGTCCTATCCTGATGACCTCGTTTGCTTTTATATTCGGCTTGCTGCCGCTGGCGGTGGCTACCGGCGCAGGTGCTGTGGGCAACCGCTCTATCGGTATCAGCGCCATTGGCGGTATGTTGGTTGGTACGCTCATCGGCGTGCTGGTCATACCATCGCTCTACATCATCTGCCAGACCTTGCAAGACCGCTTCAGCAAATCGGGACTGATTAACTCGAACGATGACTTTATAAACAAGGATGTAAAATGAAAAAGATTCAACTATATACAATCATCGGGAGTGTGATGCTGCTGGGCAGTGTCACCTCCTGTCAGGTGGTGAATAAATACCGGCGACCCGATGTCAACCTGAATGCGCTCTATCGGGATGCGACAGCAGGCGATACGACCTCCATCGCCACCATTCCGTGGGAGCACTACTTCGCTGACACCGTGTTGCAGAACCTGATTCACGAGGGTCTCGACAACAACTTCGACCTACAGATAGCCTACACGCGCATCAAGCAGGCTGAAGCCAATCTGCTGGTGGCGCGCTCTGCCTACTTCCCGACGGTAGCGCTGGCAGGACAGGTCACGCACACCCGACTGAGCGACGGTGCACAAGGCAAGGATGTGTTGGGCTACCACACCAACGACTTCCGCTTGGGCATCACCGCACAGTGGGAAGCCGACATCTGGGGCAAGCTGAACCGGCAACACCGCGCACAGTATGCTGCCATGCTCAATTCGTATGCCTACCGCGACCTGATACAGACCTCGCTCATTGCCAATATTGCCAATTCATACTATGCGTTGCAGGCACTCGACGAACAGTTGCGCATCACACGGCAAACCGTCGGTCTGCTGCAGGAGAGTACCGCTACCATCGAAGCGCTGCTGCAGGCAGGTATGCAGAACAGCGCCGCCGTTGAACAGAGCAAAGCCTTGCTCTATGCTACACA
Organism: Prevotellaceae bacterium; assembly: GCA_031262085.1. GTDB lineage: Bacteria > Bacteroidota > Bacteroidia > Bacteroidales > Bacteroidaceae > Bacteroides. The sequence goes on along the minus strand of JAISIN010000127.1, from coordinate 22,386 downwards.
GGCGGGTATTCCCGACCTCGAAAGCTCTATCCGACAGACGGAGAACTCACTGTGTGTGCTCGTTGGCAGACAGCCGGGCGCCGTCGAACGCACCGCACTCCATGTGACCGACGTTCCGCAGGAGCTGCGGACAGGCATTCCTGCCCAACTGCTTTCGTGTCGACCCGACGTGAAGCAGGCAGAGCTGAGCTTTCGTAGCGCCTTCGAACTGAAAAATGCCGCGATTGCTGCGTTCTACCCCTCGATCACACTGAATGCCGGTTCGATACTGGGCTACGACTCGGGTAGCTTCTCACATTTTTTCCAACCGCAAAACCTGCTGGCGAACATTATCGGCGGACTGACCATGCCGCTCTTCCAAGGTAACAAGCTGCGCGCCCAACTGAAAATTGCCAAGGCGCAACAGCAAGAGGCACTGCTCAACTTCCGCAAGACGATGCTCACTGCCGGACAAGAGGTGTCGGACATTCTATACACCTTCCATTCATCGCTGCGTAAAAACGAGGTGCGAACCAAGCAGATACAGTCGCTGCGTGCTGCCGTGTACGACACGCAAGAGCTGCTCAAAGCCGGCGAAGCCAACTACACCGAAGTGCTCTCTGCCGAACAAAACCTGCTTCAGGCACAACTCAGCCAAGTGAGCGACAAACTGCAACAAATGCAGGCAAGCGTCAACTTGTACAGAGCATTGGGCGGAGGAATGGAGTGATTCTCACAATTTATTAGTAAGTTTGCCCTCGAAATGAACGAATAAACAGCATCGCATGGAAACGTATTCACTCTACGAACTCAACCTGCTCATACGCGACACGCTGGCGAAATACCTGTCGCACTCTTACTGGGTGCAGGCAGAGCTGAGCGATGTACGCACCAACTCCGGACATTGCTACTTGGAGTTCGTACAAAAATCGGCTCGCGGCAACAACCTGATCGCTAAAGCACGAGGCGTTGTTTGGGCACAGACCTTTGCGTTGCTCAAGCCCTATTTCGAGCAAACCACCGGACAAGCTTTCGTAGCCGGCATCAAGGTCTTGGTTCATGTCTCCGTCAGTTTTCACGAACTATACGGATACAGCCTTTCGGTGCACGACATAGACCCTGCCTATACATTGGGTGACATGGCGCGCCGCCGTCGGGAGATCTTGCAACAGCTCGAACAAGAAGGAGTGCTCACACTCAACAAACAACTGCCGATGCCGGTGTTGCCGCAACGGATTGCCGTCATTTCATCGGCTACGGCTGCCGGCTACGGCGACTTCTCTCACCAGCTGATGCACAATCCACGCGGATTCTATTTCCATATCGAACTCTTCCGGGCATTGATGCAAGGCAATGGTGTCGAAGATTCGATACTGGCAGCTTTAGAAGCTATCGTCAACCGGCAAGACGACTTCGATGCGGTGGTCATTATCCGCGGAGGAGGAGCGACCTCCGACCTGTCGGGCTTCGATACCTATCTGCTCGCTGCTGCCTGCGCACAGTTTCCGCTGCCCATCATCACCGGAATAGGACACGAGCGCGACGACACCGTGATAGACAGCGTAGCACATACGCGGGTCAAGACGCCTACCGCAGCAGCAGAATACCTGATTCATTGCATGCAGACCGCTGCCGACCTCCTCGCCCAACTCACCGAACGCCTACACAATGGCTTGTCGACCCGCCTGACCACCGAACGCCAACGGTTGGATTCGTACCGAACCCGCATACCTGCGGTGGTGCTACGCCGCCTCTCGCGCGACAAGATGGCGCTGTTCAAGCTGCAAAACGAACTTGTCCGTGCAGCGCCTGCCATGGTGGAACGTCAACGACACCGGTTAGAGCTGCTGCAACAACATATTGCCGATGCCTCGCCGCAGAAGTTGCTAAGCCGCGGATACAGCATCACGCTCCATCACGGCAAAGCCGTCAAAGACGCAAGCAGTCTGAACGAAAACGACCGGATAGAAACCATCTTCGCACACGGTAAAATAACATCCATCATAATGAGAACTCTATTACTACTCACTCTGTTGCCCATCATGGCTATAAGCGCCACGTCGTGCAACAACCCGCGTAAACAACAACAGTTGAAAATTGCTGCCGAAGCGGCGGCTGCCGATTCGGCACAGAGAGCGACACCGACCAAACGACTGAAGCTGCCCGAAATTCCACCTATGCTCGAAACACCGGAAGCCCGAATGAACTATCTGGCAGAGAACTACTGGCTCCATCTGGATTTCAACGATACCATCGACATCAAGCTCCCCGACTATGGCGAACAGGCGTGGGCAGACTACGTCAATCTGCTGGAAATGATGCCCAACAACAAAGCGGGCGACATACTGGAGCGCCTCTTTCAGCGTGCAGACGAGAATAAAACCATCTATCGCTTCTTGATGGAGATGGCAGACAAGTATCTCTACGACCCCAACTCGCCCATGCGCAACGAAGAGCTATATATCAGCGCACTGGATGCCATGCTCGAAGGCAACACGCTGACCGGTGCCGAAAAGATACGCCTGCGCGACCGGCGACTCATGGCAGATAAAAACCGGCGCGGAACCAAAGCCTTAGACTTCGGCTACACCACTGCCAACGGAGAGGAAAGGACGCTCTACCGGCTCGTTACCGACTACACCCTGCTCTTTATCAACAACCCCGGATGCCATGCCTGCCGCGAAACCATAGACGCCTTGAAACAGGCGCCTGCCATCAACCGCCTGATACAGGCAGGCAGGCTGAAGATACTTTCGGTATATCCCGACGAAGACCGCACCGAGTGGCTGAAGCATCTGCCCGACTTCCCCGCAGATTGGGAAAACGGATACGACCGATCGCTGATGATCAAGTCGAAAGACTTGTACGACCTCAAAGCCATCCCCACCCTCTACCTCATGGACAGCAACAAATATGTGCTACTCAAGGATGCCAACGTGCGGGATATAGAGAACTACCTTTTAAATACGAATCTCACCAGCAGATAGTTGACCGGTATGGCAATGGCATATACCGGCAATGGCGCCAACTGCCTGCCTACACCCAACCCAAGGAACAGGTTCAGCAACGCAATGTGCAACAGATAGTTGACTAAATGTGCTCCGCCAAACCCAACCCCCTTGCGCCAGGAAGGCGAACGGCGAAAAGTAAAAAAAGCCGTTAAGTAGAAGTTGAGAATGAAGCTGACTATATACCCGATGGTATATGCCACATTCACCGGCAGGAAGAACTGAAGACCCCAATAGGCGCCGTAATGCACGCCGGTAGCCATCACACCTACCACCGCGAAGCGAATAAATTCGGGAAGCTGTATCATAGATTCTTGCGCTTTTGAAGCGGCAAAGTTAGGCATTGTTGCAGAATAATAGTATTTTTGCCCCCCAAAACAATAAACACATCCCAACAAACAATGTCTGAACGGAAAATAGCTCTCTGGTTTTTAGTGTTGCTGAGCATGCTGGTTATCCTACCCTTTCTGGGTGAAACGCCCTTTTACTCCAAGGGTGAACCACGCGAAGCCATTGTGGCATATACCATGCTGGAGAGCGGCAATTGGATTTTGCCGCTCAACTATGGCGCCGATATGGCGTACAAGCCCCCCTTCTTGTATTGGGCAATAGCCTGCTTTTCTGCCATTCTTCCGGGTGGAGTAACCGAATATGCCTCGCGTCTTCCGTCGGCACTCTCGTTTCTGGCAATGTTGTGGGTAGTCTTCAACTTCTTTTCGCGCCGTAAAGGTGTGCCGACGGCCCTCCTGTCCTGCCTGTTGTTGCTCACCTCGTTCGAGGTGCACCGCGCTGCCGTAGCCTGTCGGCTCGACATGCTTCAAGTATCATTGATCGTTATCGCCTTGCTGCAGCTCTACCGGTGGGACGAGAAAGGATGTCGTACCCTACCTTGGCTTGCCGTTCTATTGATGGCAGCAGCCTCGCTCACCAAAGGACCGGTAGGCACCATCTTCCCCTGCCTGATTATCGGCGTCTACCAGTTGGTGCGCGGCAAACGCTTCGTGCGCGCCTTCTTCCCGCTGACAGGTATCGGGTTGCTGTCGCTCGTTCCGCTGGCGCTCTGGTTCTGGGCAGCCTACCGACAAGGCGGCGATGCCTTCTCGACGCTGATGTTAGAAGAGAACACCGGACGGTTCTTCAACAAGATGTCGTACGAATCGCACGAAAACCCTTTGTGGTATAACTTCCTGACTCTTATCTGGGGGTGGATACCTTGGACTGTCGTACTTCTGATCTCACTGTTCTATCTGCGTTGGAAGAAGCCGGTGTGGCGTGTACGTTGGAGAGCGATGTGGCATGCTTTCCGTTCACAATCGCCCGTGCAACTGCTCACGTGGCTGGCTATCGTGCTCATCTTCGTCTTCTATTGCATCCCCAAGAGCAAGCGCAGCGTCTACCTGTTGCCCATGTATCCGTTTATGGCTGTGTTGATAGCAGAGTATCTGCTGGCGCTGGTGCAACGAAAATCGGGCGTATTCAAAGCATCGGGAGCGCTGTTCCTGTCGATCGGCATCTTGCTCACGGTTGTTTTTGCGACGGTGAAGCTGGGATGGGTACCCGACAGCGTGATGGGCAGCGGTCGCCATGCTGCCGAAAATATCGGTTTCATGCACGCCCTGCGAGATACCACCCTCTCGATACCCCAATGGCTGTTGGTGGCATTGCCGCTGATAGCTGCCGGATGCATCGGCTGGGAGCTGCTCAAGCAGAAACGCCCTTATACCTTATTATATAGTATCGCCGGAATGGCAATTGCGCTCTTTGTCGTGCTGGATGGCGTTTACCAGCCTGCCGTGCTGGCAGTCAAGTCCGACAAACATTTGGCAGATCAGATACGCGAGCGGGTTCCCGAAGGTGCCGTCTACTCGTATGCCAATATGAGTTTCTACAGCGTGAACTACTACCTGAACGATGCCATGCGACACTTCGAGGTCGAGCTTCCCCGCGAAGGCTACGTGATAGTGCCGTCGAAACAGGTCGACAACATGCGGCAAACCTTCGGCAGCCGGTACCGCTTCGACGAGCTGTTTGTTACCGCCCGACGCAGTTGCGACCTACGCGACAAAATATATATGTTTCATTTTAAAGCAAATTGAGTGTATCAATGGTAACTTTTCCTTTTGACATCATCGACAAATACTACCCTGAACAGAGCGAGTTGAAAGTTCTTTTGTTAGACCATAGCCATCGGGTGGTAGAGAAAGCGTTAGCGCTCGCCATGAAGCATCGCGAGCTAAAGTTAGATCTCCGCTTCCTGACCGAAGCCGGTATGTTGCACGACATCGGCATCTTCCTGACCGATGCCCCCGCCATTCATTGTCACGGCTCCAAACCTTATATCTGTCACGGCTATCTGGGCGCCAACCTGTTGCGCGAAGACGAACTTTACCGCCACGCTTTGGTGTGCGAGCGCCACACCGGCGCCGGCTTGTCGCTCGATGAAATCGTGAAGCAGAATCTGCCCCTCCCGCATCGCGACATGCTGCCTGTCACCCTCGAAGAGCAGCTGATCTGTTTTGCCGATAAGTTTTTCTCAAAGAGCCACGCTCAAAAAGAAAAAACAGTCGGCGAAGCGCGCAAAAGCTTGGCACGCTACGGAAAAGAGGGATTGGCGCGCTTCGACCGCTGGTGCCTGCTCTTTCTTTAGTATCTAATTTTCTTTAAACCATTGTGATTATCCGCGTTAAATGCTTACTTTTGCCCCCATTCAAGTTCATCAGCTATTGAAGGCAAATAAAATAACATCGATTACAGTACTACTTGTCCTGCTTCTGTTTACCGGCGAAGCCTTCGCCCAGCAACAGCAGGGAGACACCTTGCAGGTAGGGGATACGTTGAGACACGACATGCTACAACGCGACTCCTTACACCGTAAAAGAGTCGAACCCAAGAAGGAACCACTCGAAGCGCCTGTGGTGTACGAAGCTGCCGATTCCATCGTCTTTACACAATCGGGATATGCCACGCTGTTCGGGTCGGGAAAGGTCGACTACTCCAAAGGACCGATCGAGCTGACGGCAGAGATCATCACCATGAACCTCGACAGCAGTACCGTGTTTGCGCGGGGAGTCGAAGATTCGCTCGGCGTGGTGAAAGGCTCGCCGGTCTTTAAAGATGGTGATACCCCCTACGAGACCAAAAGCCTCCGATATAATTTCAACAGCAAACGAGGACTTATCAGCAACGTTATCACCCAGCAGGGCGAAGGATATGTCGTGGCGCACAATGCCAAAAAGGGCAAAGACGATGAGCTATACACCCGCGACGGCACCTACTCTACCTGCGACAACCACGAACACCCTCACTTCTACCTCAAGATGACCTACGCCAAAGTGCGCCCTAAAAAGAATGTGGTCACCGGTCCGCTCTACCTCGTGGTCGAAGATGTGCCGTTGCCGATAGCGGTGCCGTTCTTCTTTTTCCCTTTCAACGACAGCTACTCGTCGGGCTTCATCATGCCCACCTACATGGACGATTCCAACCGCGGCTTCGGATTGACCTCCGGCGGATATTACTTCGCCATCAGCGATAAGATGGATATGCAACTGCGCGGAGACATCTTCACCAAAGGCTCGTGGGCACTCAATCTCGAAAGCAACTACAACGTGCGCTATAAGTACTCCGGATTGCTGCAAGCCAGCTACCAAGTCACCAAAACCGGCGATAAGGGATTGAGCGACTACATGGTAGCCAAAGATTTCAAAATTGTGTGGTCGCACCGGCAAGACCCCAAAGCCAACCCCAACACCACCTTCTCTGCCAGCGTCAACTTTGCCTCCAGCAGTTACGAACGCACCAACATCGGCAACCTCTACAATGCCAATGCTGCCGCGCAGAACACCAAGACATCGAGCGTGAGCTACTCACGCAACTTCCCCGACCTAAAGCTCAACATCGCACTCTCTTCCAACATTGCCCAGCGCACCAGCGATTCGACCGTCAGCGTCACCCTACCCGACCTGAACATCAGCCTGAGCAACATCTACCCCTTCAAACGGAAGAAGGCGGTAGGCGAAGAGCGGTGGTACGAGAAGATACAGTTCCGCTACACCGGACGCTTCACCAATAGCATCACCACCAAAGATACCGAGCTGTTCAAGAAGAACCTCATCAAGGACTGGAAGAACGGAGCCCAACACAACATACCTGTCAGCGCCACCTTCACGCTCTTCAAGTATTTCAACCTGACACCCTCTATCAATTACACCGAGCGATGGTACACCCGCAAGGTGACGCAAGACTGGGATCAGGAAAGTCAGACCGTGCAACGCACCGATACCGCCTACGGATTCTATCGAGTATACGATTACAGCGGTAGTTTGGGTATCAATACCAAGATCTATGCCATGTACAAGCCGCTCTTTGCCAAGAAGCGGGAGATACAGATTCGACACGTCATCACGCCCACCATCAGCCTGAGTGCCCGACCCGACTTCGGCGCCAAGCACTATGGTTATTACGACACTTATGTACGTACCGACCGCAACGGCATGCCGACCGACACCGTATCGTACAGTCCGTTTGTCGATGGCTCCTTCGGCGTACCCAGCACCGGCAAGTCGGGAAGTATACAATTTGATATCTCCAACAATCTCGAAATGAAGTATCGCGACCTGAAGAAAGACACCCTGATCAAACGAAGTCTGATCGATGAATTGGGCGCCAGCATCAGCTACAACCTAGCAGCCCAACGGCAACAATGGAGCAACCTGAACCTGCGCCTGCGCCTGAAGTTCTCGGATAGATACACCTTCAGCATGAACTCGGTCTTTGCCACATATGCTTATGCGTTCGACAAAAACGGCAATGTCATTACCGGCGACCGCACCGAATGGTCGTATGGGCGCTTCGGGCGCTTTCAGGGATACAGCAACTCTTTCAGTTATACCCTCAACAACGACACTTGGAAGAAGCTGAGCAAACTCTTCAGCGGTAAAGGCGAAGACGAAACGGCAGGAGGTAAAAACGGCGACAGTAGCGCCGACAATCAGGAGGGAAACGAAGATGCCGACAGCCGGAACAACGGCGTCGGCACGCCCCCCGCACAAGAGAAAGAGCAGGCGCAAGCCGATCCCGACGGCTATCAGGTATTCAAAATGCCGTGGTCGTTTAATCTAAGCTATGGATTCACATTGGCTGAAGACCGCTCCAAACCCATCAACCGACACTCCATGCGCTACCCGTACAAGCTGACGCATACGTTGAGTGGATCGGGCAACCTCAAAATAGCCAACCGCTGGACCATGAACTTTAATGCCAGCTACGACTTCACTGCTCACCAGATAGCGCAAACGGTGTTCAATATCAGCCGCGACCTGCACTGCTTCACCATGACTGCCAGTCTGTCGCCCTTCGGTCGCTATCGGTACTATAACTTCACCATCCGCGCCAATGCCAGCATCCTGCAAGATTTGAAGTGGGATCAACGCAGCCAGACGCAGTCAAATGTCAGGTTCTATTAGAGAACGCCTACTCAACCACTATCGGCTTAAACTTGGGAACCAACAGCTTCATCACCGTCCAACCCACAATGTAAGCCACGGCGCAGATACAGAATATAATGAAGTACCCTGCCTCAATGCCCTGATAGCCGAGAAACGACAGTTGCGACGCCTCTGCATAATCGAACAACTCTCCCGACCCTTTATTGATAATCATTGAGCCGATGCCGCCCGCCATACCTCCGATGCCTGTAATGGTGGCAATTGCCGATTTGGGGAACATGTCGCCAATGGTCGAGAAGATATTGGCAGACCAAGCTTGGTGAGCCGCTCCGGCAATGCCGATGATGGCAATCGGAATCCAGTAACTGATGTGCCCCAGCGGCTGGGCAAACAACGCCAGCAAGGGGAACAGTGCAAAAATGAGCATGGCGCGCATACGTCCGGCATACGGATTCATGCCCTTCTTCTCGACAAAGATGGTCGGCAGGTAACCGCCAAAGAGCGACACCATCGAGATGAGGTAGAGCACAAAGATAGCGATCTGCGCTTTAGGGTCGGAACTGGGCATATCGTACACCGAGCTGAGGTAGGCAGGCGCCCAGAACAGGTAGAACCACCACACACCGTCGGTCATGAACTTACCAAAGGCAAACGCCCAAGTCTGTTTGTATTTGAAGCACTGTGCAAACGATAGTTTCTTTTCGGGTTTCGAAGCTTCCAAGGTCTCGGCAGCAGGCGTGGCATCGTCTTGCAAGATATAAGCTAGCTCGGCTTGGTTGACACGCGGGTTCTCTTCGGGCTTCTTGTAGATAAACACCCAAAAGCCCATCCAAATGAAGCCGAAAGCGCCTATAATAAGGAACGCCATCTCCCACCCCCACTCTGCGGCAATCACCGGAATGGTGAGGGGAGCCAACAAAGCACCGATCTGCGCACCCGAGTTGAAGACACTGGTCGAGAAGCCGCGGTCTTTCTTAGGGAAGTACTCGGCAGTAGCTTTGATAGCAGCGGGGAAGTTGCCCGATTCACCCAGCGCAAGTACGGCACGCGAGAAAATAAAGAGCATCACGCTCACATTGATGATCATCCCCACAGAACCCACTTTGGATATTGCCTCCTTAGCCCCTTCAAAACCTACCAACCACTCGCCGGTGGTAATGCCCGAAGTGGCTATGCCGCAGAAAGCATGCAGACAGGCACCCAACGACCAGATGCCAATAGACCACAGGAAGCCTTTTTTGGTATCGATCCAGTCGACAAAGCGTCCGGCAAAAAGCATACATAGGGCATAAAAACCGGAAAAGAACATGGTTATGTCCCCATAATGTGTGTTCGTCCAGTGAAACTCGGGGGCAATAAAATCATACCAAGTCAATGACAGCACCTGACGATCGAGATAATTCACTGTTGTCGCGAAAAATAGCATGGCACAGATTGTCCAACGGTAATTGGTCATCTTGTCCGTTGCGGTTCGAGTAGTATTCATGAGATTGATTAATTATTTGATAGATTATAAATTTGCGCCAAAAGTACGGAAATAATAACGGAAGACAATGGATTATAGAGCTATTTTGCCGTAGTTTTTGATTTTATGTGCGATCATATCGCAAAAGAACCGTTATCGCACACAAAATACAACGTTATCGCACACGATAAGCGAAACAATGCGACTAAACCGGACGGCTTATTGTATAGCTCAAAACGAAAGCGTTTATTTGTCGGGGAAAGATTGTCAACCACTATTGATTAGAAAGCGAAAAGAGAGGATAATCGAACGGAAGATGGAACATATATTGTGCCGGTAGGATGCTTGAGAGATTAGAGTGCACTTCTGCACACCTTTTGTGCATAAACGCACAAAGACACTTGCCCCTTGCTACTATTACTACGCTAATTAATAAGTGCTTACCTATTTGGCACGCTATTTGATAATACACAGTCATAAAACCGTTCATTTAAAATAGAATACACCACTTATTATGATCCGCCACTATCTCACACTTGCTTTCCGTAATCTGCAGAAGTACAAAATGCAGAACTTTATCTCTATCATGGGGCTGGCAGTAGGCTTTGTATGCTTTGTCCTTGCCAATTTGTGGATACACTACGAAATGAATTACGACCAAGGGATGAAAGACCTTGATCGAACTTATCTGCTATACCAAAAAGCATTTATAGCAGTACGCAATCCATATACCACACTGAATAGCTGGATGGCAGCGCCTACCCTGCGGCGCGAATACCCCGAGATTGAGGCGGCATGCGGATACGTACTTCAGGACAAAGCATCGGTACGCAGCAGTTCGGGGACAGAAATGCAGCTGGTTAATATGAGGGCGGATTCTGCTTTTTTCACGGTCTATCCGGCTGCCGGCAACCTGCTGCAAGGCAGTATGGATTTTCTTTATCAACCCCAACACATTGCGCTCACCGAGACGGCGGCAAAGAGACTGCAGGGTAGCGCCCATGTACTAGGCGACAGCATCTACATAGACGATAACACCTATCTGGTAAGCGCCATTCTGCGCGACGTTGATCGGCACAGCAATCTCTACTTCGATTGCTGGATGAACATCCCCGAGAATGACCGTATAGAGAACTGGGGATCTACGTCGTGTTATACGCTGGTGCGCCTGCGTCCCGGTGTCGACGTGGCTGCTTTCGTAGAAAAGATTCGCAACTATACCTCTTCTGAAGAATGGAATAAAACCCCGCTAACTACCGCCAACCTGATACCGCTTGCCCAATATCACTCCTCTGAGATCAATGCCATGCTACCGGTACGTCTGCACTACCTCTATCTGTTCTCGGTAACGGGCGTGCTGGTGATCGCCTGTGCCCTGTTCAACTACCTGTCACTGTTTGCCATGCGCCTGCACACCCGCGTCCGCGAAATAGAACTGCGCAGAGTGTGCGGGTCGTCGACCGGTCGGTTGCTGGCGCTCTTCAGCGCCGAATATCTACCGGTATTGTTACTGGCAGGAGCGCTTAGCATGTCGATGGTAGAGCTGTCGTTGCCGGCGTTTCGCCGACTGTCGCAAATCACCGGTAACGTCTACAACGAAACGTTGCTCTATTTTGCCGTTGTCCTGTTCGTGTCATTGGTCTGCTTGTTGCCGTTTGTCTTGCGTAAACACAGGCGTACCTTCAAACGCGGTGTTCGGTTCACAGCCAGCAAAATGAGCATCTGGCTGCAACTCTTTATTTGTTTGCTTTTCATCTTCTGCATCAGCGTGTTGCAGAAACAACTCCATCACCTCACTACGGGCGATCTTGGCTGGGAACGACACAACACAGCCATTCTCAACGTACCCTATTCGCAGGAAGCCGCTTCCCATTTCGCCAATCCATCTTCGTTCCATACCGACGGGTATGAAGAAATCAGCAAGGCTATTGATGAAATGCCGTTCATTACCGCAGCGCTGAAAGGACGTACACCACTCTTCCCACCATCCGCTTCGGCAAAAATGACGTTCGATAAATGGGACGGGAAGCAGGATGAGAGTGCGAAACAATCGTTTAACATTGTAGAGGGAGTTGATTACATCCAATTCTACCAACTGAAATTGAAAGAAGGAGAGATGATTAAAAAAGACGAAGCAGGCAAGGTGATGATCAATGAAGCCGGAGTACGTGCACTAGGTATGGAACATCCCGTCGGGAAGAAATTGGGCGACTACACGATTGTCGGGGTGATAAAAGATTACTATGCCATAGCCCCTACACTCCCGGTTCATCCAACTCTGTTTTGGGAAAATTCGGACTTTTTTAGTTTTATGGCCAGCGACTTTATTCTAAAATACAGAGAAGGGGCATGGGGCGAACTGAAACAACAGATAGATTCACTGTATGCCACATTGGGTTTGCCCATGCTCAAGCCGCTGAAAAATGTAGAAGAGGAATACAACACCATGCTCGATTCGGAGTATATGCTGTTGCGCCTGCTCGGCTTGGCTTCGCTGACATGTGTGCTGATAGCCATGTTCGGCGTCTTTTCGTTGGTCAGCCTCAGTTGTCAGCAACGGCGCAAAGAGATTGCCATCCGCAAAGTGAACGGTGCGCGTGTAAAAGACGTTCTGGCGCTGTTTGCCCGCGAATATCTGCTGTTGCTTGTTACCGCAGCGGTGGTTGCTTTCCCTGTGGGCTATGCCTTGATGAAGCGATGGCTGCAAAATTATTCCGACCGGATTGCGATAAGCTGGTGGCTCTATCCAGCCATCTTTGCTGCGGTGGCGCTGCTCATCGCGTTGTGCATCGGCTGGCGTGTGTGGCGGACGGCACGAATCAATCCTGCCGACATGATAAAGAGCGAGTGATAAAAATTGCGCGATTGCTCAAAAGTCCACCAAATAGCGCAGATTCTCCACCATTTATATATAGGGTTGTCATATCTTTGCCTCCGTTAAAACAGTTAACGAGATCAATGAATAGGATGACATACGTTAAACAAATGGTTTGGGTTAGTGGTGCATTCCTCGCCTGCACGCTCCTCATGGCGTGCGGGGGAGGAAATGACACGCCGGGCGCCGAACCGGAACAGCCGGAAACTCCCATCACCCCCGACGAACCAAAAGAAGATGCAGAACTGACTGCCTATAAAGCGCCTGCCTACATCGATAACTATACCGGCATGGCCGGTTGGACGCAACGCTCGCAGTGGAACCTGTCGAACGTGCACGACCCGACCGTGATGCGCGCCGACGACGGTTATTATTATATGTATCAAACCGACGCCTCGTATGGCAACGTTCACGAGGGACACGGACATTTCCATGCCCGACGCTCGAAAGACCTCGTGAAGTGGGAGTATCTGGGAGGCACCATGCCCAATGCACCCGCTTGGGTAAAAGACAGCCTCAACGCCATCCGCTTCCGTCAGGGACTGCCTGCCATCGATGCGCCCCGATACGGTTACTGGGCGCCGACGGCACGCAACATCGGCGGTGGCAAGTATCGCATGTATTACAGCATTGTAGTAGATAACTACATCAAAAGCGGCGCTGCCAATACCGTTGCCAACTTCGACCGGTCATGGACGGAGCGCGCCTTCATCGGCTACATGGAAACCACCAATCCTGCCGACAACAACAGTTGGGAAGATAAAGGATATGTGCTCTGTTCGGCTTCCGATAAAGGTAAAGACGACTGGACACGCCCGAACACCAACGATTGGACGGGATACTTCAAGTTCAATGCCATCGACCCGTCGCTCCTTGTTACCCCACAGGGCGAGCATTGGTTGGTGTACGGATCATGGCACAGCGGATTCGCGTTGCTGCAACTCGACCCCGAAACCGGCAAACCGCTACAACCACTGTCGGAGCCGTGGAATATCACCGACACCTCGGGCTACGGCGTGCAGATTGCCACACGAGGCAACAGTCGTTGGCAAGGATCGGAAGCTCCCGAACTGATATACAACGCTACGACCGGTTACTACTATCTCTTTATGGCTTACGATGCGCTGGATGTTCCTTACAACACCCGTGTAGCGCGCTCTCAAAACATCGACGGACCCTATTACGGCATCGACGGATCGAAAGCACTCGGAGCCGGCGACCTGCTGCCTGTCGTCACCCATCCGTATCGGTTTAATAATAACAACGGCTGGGTAGGATTCTCGCACTGCTGCATCTTCGACGACGGAGCAGGCAATTGGTACTACGCCTCGCAAGCCCGCTTTCCACCTGATGTGGCAGGTATCAACGCGAGCAACGCCATTATGATGGGACATGTACGTACCATCCGATGGACAAGCGACGGGTGGCCGCTCGTGCTGCCCGAACGCTATGGCAACGTACCCCGTATAGCCATCACGGAAGATGAGCTGATCGGAAACTGGGAGCATATCGACCTCTCGTATAGCTACGGGCAGCAGAAAACAGCGTCGGTGATGACACTGGGCAGCAATCATAAAATCACCTCAGGCACATGGACGGGGGCTACATGGAGCTACGATGCAGCCACACAGATACTCACAGCCAACAATCAACGTCTCTACCTCTCCCGCGAGTGCGACTGGGAGGCATCGCCCCGTACACATACGATTGTCTACTCCGCCTACGGCACTAATCATAAGACATATTGGGGTAAGAAGGTAGTTGACAATTAAGAATTGGCTGTTGACAATTGTCAATTCAAATAGTTGCTGTAATTTTGCGCTCATTCAAATCCAAAAAGTTCATGGACGATACCTATTACATGAAGCAAGCCCTGCTGGAAGCCCGAAAGGCAGAAGAACGAAACGAGGTACCGGTAGGCGCAGTTGTAGTGTGCCGGGAGCGTATCATTGCCCGCGCACATAACCTGACGGAAACACTGACCGACGTCACCGCCCATGCCGAGATGCAAGCCATTACGGCGGCAGCAACCACACTGGGCGGCAAATATCTCAACGAATGTGCGCTTTATGTAACCGTCGAACCTTGCGTGATGTGCGCCGGCGCCATTGCTTGGGCGCAGATGGGACGATTGGTATTTGGCGCCGAAGACGAGAAGCGCGGATATCAACGCTACGCACCGCAAGCGCTGCATCCCAAAACAACCGTTACCAAAGGGGTGCTGGCCGATGAGTGCGCCACCATGATGCGCACCTTCTTTGCCAACAAACGGCGTTAATAGTTCCTAAAATGTGGCATAATGTAAGAAGCTTCTTTTGACTTCTTATGCAATAGTGTTACTTTTACACCCAAATCAAGGTAAACACTTAATATTCAAATATGAATCATCATGAAAAAGAATCTTTCCCTCGCTGCATTGGCTCTAATGATGCTGGCAGCATGTAACTCGACATCTGGCGTCAAGATGACCGAATCAGGTTTAGACCCAGCAAAGTTTGTATCTACTGTGAATGACGCTCCCACAGCGCTCTACACCCTGAAAAACAAAGCCGGCATGGAGGTGTGTATCACCAACTTCGGCGGACGTATCGTCTCTATCATGGTGCCCGACAAGGACGGCAAGATGCAAGACGTAGTGCTCGGCTTCGACAGCATTGCCGACTACACGAAGTATCAAAGCGACTTCGGCGCTGCCATCGGTCGCTATGCCAACCGCATCAACCGCGGAATCCTCGTGCTTGACGGCGACACCATCCAACTGCCCCGCAATGGTTTCCACACGTTGCACGGAGGACCGAAAGGATGGCAGTATCAGGTCTACACCGCCAAGCAGATCGACGCTACCACGCTCGAGCTGACGCGCTTCTCGCCCGATGGCGACATGAAGTTCCCCGGCAACCTGACCGCTACGGTGACTTACCACCTAACGGACGACAACGCCCTCGACATCAAGTATTCGGCAACCACCGACAAGAAGACGGTGATCAACATGACCAACCACTCCTACTTTAATCTCGCCGGCAATCCGGAAACGACCGCTACCGACAACATCCTCTACGTCAATGCCGACAACTTCACCCCCATGGACCGCGGCAGCATGACCACCGGCGAAATCATTACCGTCAAAGATACGCCGATGGACTTCACTACGCCCAAGGTGATCAGCCAAGACATCGATAAGACCGATTTCGAGCAAATCAGATTTGGCAACGGCTTCGACCACAACTGGGTGCTCAACACCAACGGTGACGTGACCAAGCTGGCAGCCAAGCTCACCTCTCCCATCTCGGGCATCACCATGGAGGTCTACACCAACGAGCCGGGCATCCAAGTCTACACTGCCAACTTCCTCGACGGTACGCTGACCGGAAAGAAAGGCATCGTCTACAAAAAACGCGCCGCCGTGTGCCTCGAGACTCAACACTATCCCGACAGCCCCAACAAACCGCAATGGCCTACTACCACATTGGAACCGGGGCAGACATACCACAGCGAATGTATCTACAAGTTCGGTGTAGAAAAATGAAAACATCTGATTACGTTATCATATTAAGTTAGTATCATGGGAATATATGATTGGATTGTGATAGGAGTCTTCTTTTTGGCTCTGATCGGTATTATACTCTGGGTTATAAAGCAGAAGCAGAATAGCTCGGCAGATTATTTCCTCGGCGGACGCGATGCTACATGGATTGCTATCGGCGCCTCTATCTTTGCATCGAACATCGGATCGGAACACCTCATCGGACTGGCAGGAGCAGGCGCTTCGAGCGGCATGGCAATGGCACATTGGGAGATTCAGGGTTGGATTATTCTGATTCTCGGCTGGGTGTTTGTGCCGTTCTACTCGCGTAGTATGGTCTATACCATGCCGGAGTTTCTGGAACGACGATATAATAAGGAATCGCGTGGTATTCTCTCCTTCATCTCCCTCATCAGCTATGTGCTGACGAAGGTTGCCGTAACGGTATATGCCGGCGGATTGGTCTTTCAGCAAGTATTCGGCATCAAGGAGCTGTGGGGCATCGACTTTTTCTGGATCGCAGCCATCGGATTGGTACTGTTGACAGCGATCTACACCATTTTCGGCGGTATGAAGTCGGTACTCTATACGTCGGTGTTGCAAACCCCTATCCTACTGTTGGGTTCGCTCATTATCTTGGTGCTCGGTTTCAAAGCGCTGGGTGGATGGGATGAAATGATGCGGATATGCAGCGTCGAAACCGTCAACCAATATGGCGACCACATGACCGACCTGATGCGCAACAACGGCGACCCGAAATATCCGTGGTTCGGTGCAATCATCGGCTCGGCTATCATCGGCTTTTGGTACTGGTGTACCGACCAATACATCGTACAACGTGTGTTGTCGGGCAAAAACCAGAAAGAGGCACGTCGAGGCAGTATCTTCGGTGCTTACCTGAAACTGTTGCCGGTATTTCTGTTCCTCATTCCGGGTATGATTGCATTTGCCATGAATAAAGAAGGTATAGTCGTCAACGGCGAAGTATTCACACTAAGCACCCCCGATGCTGCCTTCCCCACGCTGGTAGCCAAGTTGTTGCCGGCAGGTGTAAAAGGGTTGGTTGTCTGCGGTATTCTGGCAGCGCTAATGAGTTCGCTGGCATCACTCTTCAACTCGTCGGCTATGCTCTTCACCATCGACTTCTACAAACGCTTCCGTCCCAAAACTCCTGAAAAGAAACTGGTACGTATCGGACAGATAGCTACGGTAGTTATCGTCGTGTTGGGTATTCTGTGGATTCCCATCATGCGTAGTGTGGGCGATGTGCTCTATGCTTATCTGCAAGATGTGCAATCGGTGCTCTCACCGGGTATTGCAGCAGCTTTCTTGCTGGGTGTTACGTGGAAGCGTGCATCTGCCAAAGGCGGTATGTGGGGTATGTTGGCAGGTATCATTATCGGCTTGACACGCCTCAGCGCCAATGTGTATTACAGCAACGTGAGCGGCGCAAGTGACAACCTCTTCAAAGCGATCTTCTACGATGAGAACTGGCTATTCTTCTGCGGATGGATGTTCCTGTTCTGCGTAGTGGTAGTGGTAGTGGTCAGCTTGTTTACCAAAGCACCCAGTCCGGAGAAGATACAGGGATTGGTATTTGGTACCTCTACCCCCGAGCAACGAGCCGAGACACGTGCCAGCTGGAATCATTGGGATGTAATTCATACCTGCATTATTCTGGCTATCACGGTGGCATTCTACTGGTACTTCTGGTAATATTGATAGGGGGCGAGGGAAACCCCGCCCCCATTTAATTAGATATGACGCTTTATTATCAAGACCATCCTCGATTTTATCTGGCTATTGACTGTACTATTTTCGGCTTCAGCGACGGTGAACTAAGTCTGTTGCTGCTAAAGCGCAACTTCGAACCGGCAATGGGCGAATGGTCACTTCCGGGCGGTTTTGTGCAGGAGAACGAAAACACCGATGCCGCAGCCCGCCGCGTACTGGCAGAGCTGACCGGACTTGAAGATGTTTTTATGGAGCAAGTGGCAACCTTTAGCGACATTCAGCGCGACCCGGGAGAGCGGGTAGTATCGGTGGCTTACTACGCCCTGCTCAATGTAGGCGGGTACGACCCCGAACTATTACAGCATCACAACGCCCGCTGGATGAACATCAACGTTTTGCCGCCGCTCATATTCGACCATACGGAGATGGTACGGCAGGCGCGTGAGTTGATGAAGCAGAAAGCCGGCACCGAACCCATCGGGTTCAATCTGCTGCCTAAGCTATTTACACTCACACAACTGCAATCGCTCTACGAAACCATTTACGGCGAACCGCTCGACAAACGAAATTTTCGCAAACGCATTGCCGAGATGGACTATATCGAGAAAACAGACAGAATAGATAAAACGGGATCGCGACGAGGAGCCGCCTTGTATCAATTCAATGAGAAGGCGTATTGGAAGGCGCCCAAATTCAAACTTTGAGAATTGACAATTAAGCTGCACGATGCTTAGTATTTAGGTATCGGCTATAACTCTTCAGATTTCAATTTTTAATTAAATAGTATGTTAGAACAGCTTAAAGAAGAAGTATTTCATGCCAACCTCGAATTGGTGAAGCATGGATTAGTCATCTTCACGTGGGGCAATGTGTCGGCAATCGACCGTGCCTCGGGTTTGGTGGTTATCAAACCCAGTGGCGTGAGCTATGACAAAATGAAGGCCGATGACATGGTAGTGGTCAACCTTGCCGACGGACATGTGGTGGAAGGACGATTGAAACCGTCGTCGGATACCCCTACACATTTGGTGCTCTACCGCGCCTTTCCCCAATTGGGAGGCGTAGTACATACACACTCTACTTATGCTACTGCTTGGGCACAAGCAGGATGCGATATACCCAACATCGGAACGACCCATGCCGACTACTTTCACGACGCCATCCCCTGCACGACAGACATGACGCGCGAAGAGGTGGCAGGCGAATATGAACTCGAGACGGGAAACGTCATCGTGAAGCGTTTCGAGGGACTGAACCCCGTACACACACCGGGCGTGCTGGTGAAGAACCACGGTCCGTTCAGTTGGGGAAAAGATGCCCACGAAGCGGTGCACAACGCCGTGGTGATGGAGCAGGTGGCAAAGATGGCAAGCATTGCCTACGCCGTCAACCCGCACCTGACAATGAATCCGCTGCTCATCGAGAAGCACTTCAGCCGCAAGCACGGTCCGAACGCCTACTACGGGCAATAGAAAGAAGTACCCGCAGCAGGGAGATTAAACAAGCAATTCAATCACTAAAAATACAAGCATTATGTTTGAGAATTATGAAGTATGGTTCGTCACGGGAGCACAGCTCCTGTACGGAGGCGATGCCGTTATCGCGGTAGACGCACACAGCAATGAGATGGTAAAAGGACTCAATGAGTCCGGTCGGCTGCCTGTAAAGGTGGTATATAAAGGCACGGTCAACTCTGCCAAAGAGATAACTGCCGCATTCAAAGCTGCCAACAACGACGCCAAGTGCATCGGCGTCATCACCTGGATGCACACCTTCTCACCCGCCAAGATGTGGATTCACGGATTGCAGGAACTGCACAAGCCGCTGCTTCACTTCCACACCCAGTTCAACAAGGAGATTCCCTGGGACACCATGGACATGGACTTCATGAACCTGAACCAGTCGGCACACGGCGACCGCGAGTTCGGACACATCGTCACCCGCATGCGCAAACCGCGCAAGGTGGTGGTCGGTCACTGGCAAGACCCCGAGGCACAAGCCAAGATTGCCGTATGGATGCGCGTAGCTGCCGCCTGGGCTGATGCACAAGACATGCTCATCGTGCGCTTCGGCGATCAGATGAACAACGTGGCTGTGACCGACGGCGACAAGGTGGAAGCCGAGATGCGACTGGGCTATCACGTCGACTACTTGCCGGTGAACAACCTGATGAAGTACTACGACGCCGTGAGCGACGCCGACACCAAAGAGATGGTAGCCGTCTACTTCAAGGAGTACGACCACGATGCCGCGCTGGAGAAAGCGGGCACAGAAGCTTATCAGAAGGTCTACAACTCTGCCAAAGCCGAGGTTGCCCTGCGCCGCCTGCTGAAAGAGACCGGCGCCAAGGCGTTCACCACCAACTTCGACGACCTGGGTGGGTTCGACCAAATCCCCGGCTTGGCATCGCAACGCCTCATGGCTGAAGGCTACGGCTTCGGCGCCGAGGGCGACTGGAAGACGGCTGCCCTGTATCGCACCTTCTGGTTCATGAGCCAGGGCATGGGCAAGGGCTGCTCGTTCCTCGAAGACTACACGCTCAACTTCGACGGTGCACGCAGCGCCATCCTGCAAGCCCACATGCTCGAGGTATGCCCGCTCATCGCCGAACAGAAACCCAAACTCGAAGTGCACCGCCTCAGCATCGGTATCGACAGCCAAACGGCGCGCCTCGTCTTCACCAGCAAGCCGGGCGAAGGCGTCGCTGCAACCATTGTCGATATGGGCAACCGCTTCCGCCTCATCGTGAACAAGGTGGAGTGCATCGCCAGCAAGCCGCTGCCCAAGCTGCCCGTGGCAAGCGCCCTGTGGATTCCGCAACCCAACCTCGAAGTGGGCGCCGCTGCCTGGATCCTCGCCGGCGGTACGCACCACACCGCCTTCTCCTACGACCTCACCGTGGAGTATCTCGAAGACTACGCCGAGATTGCCGGCATCGAAATGCTGCTGATCGACGAGCATACCACCATCCCCGAGTTCAAGAAAGAGCTGCGGATGAACGAGGTTTACTATCTGCTAAACAAAGCATTGGTTTGATTATGAGTTACGTCATAGGATTAGACTACGGCACCGATTCCGCCCGTGCCCTCGTGGTCAACGCACAGACCGGCGAAGCCATTGCCACCGCCGTGCACTATTATCCGCGCTGGAAGCAGGGGTTGTATTGCAACCCCGCTGCCAACCGGTACCGTCAGCACCCGCAAGACTATGTGGATGTGCTCGAAGCCACCGTCAAGGAAGCGCTTGCCAAATGCCCCGCCGGCACTGCCGCGCAAGTGGTAGGCATCGCTTTCGACACCACCGGCAGCACACCTGCCTTTACCGACGCTACCGGTACTCCGCTGGCAATGCTCCCCGAGTTTGCCGACAACCCCAATGCCATGTTCGTGCTCTGGAAAGACCACACCGCCATTCAGGAAGCTGCCAAGATCAACAAGGCATGCAGCGAATGGGACACCGACTACTCGGCTTACGAGGGAGGCATCTACTCCTCCGAATGGTTCTGGGCAAAGGCGTTGCACGTGCTCCGCGAAGACGAGGCGGTACGCGCCAAGGCATACAGCATCGTGGAGTATTGCGACTGGCTGCCGGCACTCATCACCGGCGTGAAGTCGTCCAAGGAGATTGTCCGCAGCCGCTGCGCCGGCGGACACAAAGCCATGTGGCATCCCAAGTGGAACGGTCTGCCGCCCGAGGAGTTCCTCACCAAGATAGACCCGCTGCTTGCCGGCTTCCGCGACCGCCTCTACACGGAGACCGCGACCGCCGACCGCCCCGTGGGACACCTCTCCGAAGAGTGGGCTGCCCGCCTCGGACTGACCACGAACGTAGTGGTAGCCGGCGGCGCCTTCGACTGCCACATGGGAGCCGTGGGTGCCAACATCACGCCGCACACCTTTGTACGCGTTATCGGCACCTCGACGTGCGACATCATGGTGACGCCCTACGAAGAGATCGACCGCAAGCTCATCCGGGGCATCTGCGGACAGGTCGACGGCTCCGTCATCCCCGGCATGGTCGGTCTGGAAGCCGGACAATCGGGCTTCGGCGACATCTACGCCTGGTTCAAGCGCGTGCTGGAGTTTCCGCTGCGTAACATCCTGCACTGCGACGACGAGAGCGTGTACGACCGCATCATCCCTGCCCTCACCGCCGAAGCCGAGCAGATTCCCATCAGCGAAAGCACCGTCATCGCCACCGACTGGATGAATGGTCGCCGCACACCCGATGCCAACCAGCTCCTCACCGGCGCCATCACCGGCTTGACACTGGGCACCACCGCCCCCGCCATCTATCGGGCGCTGGTAGAAGCCACCGCCTTCGGCTCGCGCGCCATCGTCGACCGCTTCCGCGAAGAA
>JAISIN010000098.1 GCA_031262085.1 Prevotellaceae bacterium | reverse complement strand
CCGATGCCGAAGGACACTTCATTCTGTTCAATCGCGACAAGAGCGCCACGTGGAGCAAGAAGATTTGGCACCGGAAGGAAAACTACGGCGGACGAACGATTACCGTGTGGGGAATGTAGAGGGTAGGCTCTCATCTGCGGTCATCCGCCTCATCTGTATCATCCGTGTGCCATCTCTGTCACTATATTCTCCCCCGCAACCGACTCAGCGACTGCGGCGTAATGCCGATATACGACGCTAAATGCTTCAGCGGCACCTCTTGCAGGAGCACGCTGTGCTCCTCCATGAGCTGCAGATAACGCTCTTGCGGCGTATATTCCAAGAAAGAGAGCAATTGCGACGTGATGGAAGAGATCTCTGTCGATACGATACGCAGCAGCACCTGCGTCAACTGCGCCTGCTGTAGCGTGGCATCGGTGAGTTGCTCGATGTCGGCTTTCCATACAGTACCCGGATACAGCGCTTGTATGTGATGCGTCGGAACGAGCGGCGAAAAAGGTGTGACTCGCGTAAACTCACCCTTGCGCGTAAACCGAAAAGTGATGTACTTGCGTTCGTGTATTAGATAGTGCGCCAATATCCCCTCTTCGACGAAGTAGATGGATTTGTCGGAATAGTCGGTGATAACTGTCTGATTCCGCTTGACCGGTCGTTTCGTGAAGCAAGTATCCAAAATGTGTCTTTCGGCATCCGACAGATGTGTGTTGACAGGCATGATGCCTTTGGTGTGGAAGCCATTCTCAATTAAAGAGCTAATTTTACGTGCCATATTCATCCTTGTTTTTAAGTGGTTTATTATGTTGATTAAAAAAGCAAGCAAATGTATAGGTTAATTAATGGGTAAGTTTTCACCAAAGTATTTTTATTGCAATTAGTTACCATTGGTTAATAAATTCGCAAAAACAGTGCAAGCCTGCTTGTAATTGGTGATCTGAAACGAGAAAAACGTTATGCAAAAAAAAAAAACGGACAAATATAGGCATATTATCTCACTCTCCAAATGAAAGGAGACGATAAAATGCAGAAAGTGGGCACAAAGTGCAAAAATAAAAAAAGACCCCATAACGTCGTGATTACATCAACGTCATAGAGTCTTCACTTTCATTACACACTGAATAGTTCCGTCGTATATACTTTGTGTATAATCGTTCTGTCAACTATATCCGGTCAATAGTCAATTCTCAAAACTCCAGCACCACGTCCTTCCCCGAAAAGGAGCTAATCGTGGCGGTCGTATCCTTCATATAGAGCACCAGCGTGTTGGGGTCGTCGACCGAGTACATCGACTTCAAACTGGGATTGGCATCGAGCATGCTCTGCTTAGCCTCTTTGCGTTTGTCTTCGAGCAGCGTAGTCTTGACGCGTATCCACTGCTGACCGTTGAATGCGCAGATCTCCGCCTTGGGGTTCTTAGCCAGTTGCTGTGCGACCCGTTTCTTATGACCAGTTTGAATGTAGAGTTTCCCGTCGAAGATGTGTATCGTTCCGAACGGACGCACACGTGGCTGGTCGCCGTCGACGGTAGCAAGATAGTAGGTGCCGCATTTCTTCAGAAAGTCGTGCACCTGCTGCATGGCAGCAGCTTTCTCTTTGACAGCAGTGGTTTGGGCAAATGTGGCGTATTGAGTACACAACAGCACCATCACAACGAATAAAATTTTCTTCATCATCTCATGGGGTTTTAATGGTTTTGCAAATTCGCTGCCAAAGATAAGCATTTAGTTGTATCTTTTGCTACCTTTGCGCTCAAAAAATCATTTATCCCCATGGACGACCCTATTAAACAAATCGCCGAACGTCTGCGCGGACTGCGCGACGTATTAGAACTAAGCCCCGAAGAGGTGGCACGCGACTGCAACCTCACCCTGACAGAATACGAACAGGCAGAATCGGGAACTGCCGACATATCCGTGAGCATGCTCCAGCAGATTGCCCGCCGCTACAACATTCCACTCGATACCTTGATGTTTGGAGAAGAACCGAAAATGAGTTCCTATTTTCTTACACGAGCCGGACACGGCGTCAGCGTAGAACGAACCAGTACCTACAAGTATCAGGCATTGGCTGCCGGATTCCGCAACCGCAAAGCCGACCCGTTTATTGTAACCGTAGAGCCCAAACCCGACGACCGGATCGTGCACTACAACACCCACGCCGGACAGGAGTTCAACTTAGTGCTCGCCGGACGAATGATGCTCTGCATCGGCGACAAAGAGCTGATATTGGCTGAGGGTGACAGCATCTACTTCGATGCCCTGCAGCCGCACGGCATGAAAGCACTCGACAATCGAACGGTGCAGTTTCTGGCAATCATTATGTAAACAACCCCAGCAATGTATTTGTAACAACTAAGCAATCATGGTAGAACAATTCCTTTCGCAAACCTCTTTCACGTCGCAAGAGGACTTTTGCAAACATCTGAAAATTAACGTACCCACCAACTTCAATTTTGCCTACGACGTGGTCGACAAGTGGGCAGAACAACAACCCGACAAGTTGGCACTGCTCTGGACTAACGACCGCGACGAGTGCTGCCGATTCACCTTTGGCGAGATGAAAGCATATACCGACCGCACAGCAGCCTACTTTCAAAGCCTCGGCATCGGGCATGGCGACATGGTGATGCTCATCCTCAAACGACGCTACGAGTTCTGGTTCAGCATCATCGCCCTCCACAAATTAGGTGCAACAGCTATCCCTGCTACGCACCTCCTCACGAAGAAAGATATTGTATATCGCTGCAACGCTGCCGACATCAAGATGATTGTCTGCGCCGGCGAACCGACTATCACCGAGCACATCACGGCAGCCATGCCGCAATCGCCCAGCGTACAACGGTTGGTCAGCGTAGGTCCCGAAACACCCGAAGGTTACGACGATTTCCACCGCGGCATCGCACAGGCAGCGCCCTTTGTGCGCCCCACATACGTCAACACCAACGACGACCTCTCATTGATGTATTTCACCAGCGGAACTACCGGCGAACCTAAGATGGTGGCACACGACTTCACCTATCCCTTGGGGCATATCACCACCGCTTCCGCATGGCAACACCTCACCGAAGAGAGCCTGCACCTCACTATTGCCGACACCGGATGGGGAAAAGCCGTATGGGGAAAACTATACGGACAGTGGATAGCGGGAGCCACCATATTTGTATACGACCACGAGAAGTTCACCCCTGCCAACATCCTGCAAAAAATTCAGGATTATCGCGTCACTTCACTCTGTGCACCCCCCACCATCTTCCGCTTCCTCATTCACGAAGACCTCACCCGATACGACCTCTCGGCGCTGAAGTATTGCACCATTGCCGGCGAAGCACTCAACCCCGCCGTCTTCGAAACGTTCAAGGAGCTTACCGGCATCCGGCTGATGGAGGGGTTCGGGCAAACCGAAACAACCCTGACCATTGCCACCATGCCCTGGATGACACCCAAACCGGGCAGCATGGGACTGCCCAATCCGCAGTACGACGTCGACCTGATCGATGCCGACGGACGCTCGGTCGAGGCAGGCGAGCAGGGAGAGATCGTGATTCGCACCGATAAAGGCAAGCCCATCGGACTCTTTAAAGAGTACTATCGCGATCGCGAACGCACCGACGAAGCGTGGCACGACGGCATTTATCACACCGGCGACGTGGCTTGGAAAGACGAAGACGGATACTACTGGTTCGTAGGCAGAGCCGACGACGTCATCAAAAGCTCGGGATACCGCATCGGACCATTCGAAGTCGAAAGTGCGCTCATGACACATCCCGCCGTAGTAGAGTGCGCCATCACCGGCGTGTCCGACGACATACGCGGACAGGTAGTCAAAGCAACCGTCGTACTCACCAAAGAGTACAAAGAACAAGCCGGCGAAGCATTGGTCAAAGAGCTGCAGAATCACGTAAAGCGCGTCACTGCGCCCTACAAATATCCGCGTGTCATAGAATTTGTCGACGAACTGCCCAAGACCATCAGCGGAAAGATACGCCGCGTAGAGATACGAAAGAAAAGTCAAACAAGGAGTTAAATAAATCTTTTTTCTACTAATATTTTGTAGGAGAGCATATTCTTTTATATCTTTGCGCCCGAATTGAGCGAGCAGGTAGAGGAGCGATTTCGCTCCTTTTTTTGTTCCATAAAGAGTATAAACAATGATAGCCCAAGAGACAGTAGCTCAAATCGCCCGCCAATGGCTGGCAGACAAAGACTACTTCCTGGTCGAAGTCTCGGTGAGTACCGATAACCGGATACAAGTAGAGATAGACCACAAAGAAGGAGTTTGGATAGACGACTGCGTTGCACTGAGCAGGTACATCGAAGACCACCTCAGCCGCGAACAGGAAGATTATGAACTCGAAGTAGGGTCGGCAGGCATCGGACAACCCTTCAAAGTCGTCCAACAATACTATAACCACGTAGGACAGGACGTAGAACTCATGACCAGTGACGGACATAAGTATTGCGGAACACTGACCCATGCCGACGAAAGCCAATGCACCCTCACCATCGTCAGGAAGATGAAACCCGAAGGCGCCAAGCGACCGGTAAACCTGCAAGAGGAACAAACGTTTCCATATACAGAAATAAAATATACTAAATACTTAATCAGTTTTAAATAGCAGTTATGGCCAAGAAAAAAGAAACTATCAGCCTGATAGATACCTTTTCGGAGTTCAAAGAACTGAAAAACATTGACCGTACAACCATGGTCAGTGTGCTCGAGGAATCGTTTAGAAGCGTCATCGCCAAAATGTTCGGGACAGACGAAAATTATGACGTCATTGTCAACCCCGATAAGGGCGACTTCGAGATATGGCGAAATAGGGAAGTCGTATCCGATGAAGACCTGACCAACCCAAACCTTCAAATATCCCTCTCCGAAGCGCAAAAAATAGACGCATCCTACGAGGTGGGAGAAGAAGTGACCGACGAAGTCAATTTCGCCAAGTTCGGAAGAAGAGCCATACTCAACCTCAGACAAACACTCGCATCAAAAATACTCGAACTCGAAAAAGACAGCCTATACAATAAATATATAGACCGCGTAGGTACCATCATCAATGCAGAGGTGTACCAGATATGGAAAAAAGAAATCCTGCTGCTCGACGACGAAGGCAACGAACTGCTGCTGCCGCGCTCCGAACAGATCCCTTCGGATTACTATCGCAAAGGCGAAACGGCGAGAGCCGTAGTAGCACGCGTAGACAATCGAAACAACAACCCCAAAATTATACTCTCGCGAACATCGCCCATGTTCTTGCAAAGACTCTTCGAATTGGAGGTGCCCGAAATCAACGACGGACTGATCACTATCAAGAGAATTGCACGCATACCCGGCAAAAGAGCCAAAATAGCCGTCGAATCCTACGACGACCGCATCGACCCCGTAGGAGCATGCGTCGGAGTGAAAGGTAGCCGCATACATGGCATTGTACGCGAACTGCGCAACGAAAACATCGACGTCATCAACTTCACCAACAACACACCGTTGTTTATTCAACGCGCGCTAAGCCCTGCCAAAATATCTACCATCAACCTCAATGAGGAAGAGCACAAGGCAGAAGTTTACCTCAAACCCGACGAGGTATCGCTCGCCATCGGGAAAGAGGGACTCAACATCAAGCTGGCAAGCATGCTCACCGAATATACCATAGATGTGTTCCGCGACGTAGATACAACAACCGAAGACGAAGACATCTATCTCGACGAATTCCTCGACGAAATAGACGCGTGGGTGATCGATGCCATCAAAGCCATCGGAATAGACACTGCAAAGGGTGTACTCAACGCCCCCCGCGAAATGCTAATCGAGAAAACCGACCTCGAGGAAGAAACCATCGACGACGTACTGCGAATACTCGCAGCCGAGTTCGAATAGGAGATGAATAAATAAAAATCATATCAATAAAATATGGCGATAAGGTTAAATAAGGTAATTAGAGATTTGAATGTAGGGATTACAACGGCTGTTGAATTCTTACGCAAGAAAGGCTTTGCTTTTTCATCCGAAGAGGAGAAAAGTCCAAGTACAAAAATCACTGACGAACAATACAATATGCTCGTCAAGGAGTTCAGTACCGATAAACACCTGAAGCAGGAATCTGAAAGATTCATACAGGAACGGCACGGGCAACGAAAGGGTTCGTCTTATTCCGACAGCTATCAGGAACGCAAAAGCAAACCCAAAGCGGAAGAATTTAAAACCGTCGTACCCGAAGAGGTAAAACCAAAGTTTAAACCTGTCGGTAAAATTGACTTGAACAACCTCTCTACACACAAAACGGCACAACAGCCCCAAAAGGAGGAGAAGGAAAACGTTCAGAAAAACGTATCCAAACGCGAAGAAAGCAAAATATCCGAAGAACTGAAAACCGAAATCATACTACCGGAAGCACCTAAGCCGGCAGCGCAAACGGATACAATTGTAGAGGAGAAGCAAGCTCCGGTAACGACGGAGGATACCAAAGCTCTACAACAGCCGCAAGGCGAAAAGGTGAAGCCAGAATCGCAAACGGTACCGAAACCTGTAACTCCCGCTACCGAACAACCTGTACCGAAGCAACCCGCGTTGCAGGCAGTCGAACAACCCGCACCGAAACGGACCATTCCACCAACTGCACAACAACAGCCGAAACGGACAGCTCCACAAGCGGCAAAAAAAACGGCGACAGCGATAACGGCAACCGCAGCCTCGACCGAAACACCCGCCGCTGCGCCAGAGAAACACGAAACCGAAGTATTCAGCCTACATAAAAAGGAGGAGTTCGCATCTAAGATTAACATCATCGGACAGATAGACCTCGCAACCCTCAACCAGTCGACCCGACCGCGCAAGAAAAGCAAAGCCGAACGACGGAAAGAAAGAGAGGAGAAGGAGAAGCTGCGGCAAGACCAGAAGAAGGCGATGAAAGAGGCGATCATCAAGGAAATACGGCGCGACGACGCTAAAACCGAAGCCAAAGAGAAGCCCAAAGGAACGCCCGGAGGCGCCACCGACAAAGACAGCAAGAAGAAACGTCATCGCATCAATAAAGAAAAAGTAGACGTGACCAACGCTGCCAACTTCCAGAACAACAACAGCGGAGGAAGCGGAAAAGGAAAAGAGAACAAAGAAAATAAAAACACTGCAGGCGCTACCGACAGAAGCCGCAACAAGGGCGAAGGTAAACCGGCAGCAACAGGCGGAGGACGCGGAAAAGAGCGCGGAAAGAAAGCCCCCGTAGTAAAACATGAACCCAGCGAAGAGGATGTAGCAAAACAGGTAAAAGAAACACTGGCACGCCTCACAGCCAAAGGGAAAAGCAAAGCATCTAAATACCGTAAAGAGAAACGAGGTCTCGTTGCCGGACGCATGCAGGAACAGGAAAGCATGGAGCGCGAAGGCAGCAGGGTGTTGAAGCTCACCGAGTTTGTTACGGCCAACGAATTGGCAAACATGATGGATATATCGGTGACGCAGGTTATCGCAACCTGTATGAGCGTCGGCATCATGGTATCTATCAACCAACGATTGGATGCCGAAACCATCAACCTCGTAGCCGAAGAGTTCGGATTCAAAACCGAATACGTCAGCGCCGAAGTGTCGCAAGCCATCATCGAAGAGGAGGATGCCGAGGAAGATCTGCAACCCAGAGCACCCATCGTTACCGTGATGGGACATGTCGACCACGGAAAAACATCGCTGCTCGACTATATACGCAAAGCCAACGTCATCGCAGGCGAAGCGGGAGGAATCACACAGCACATCGGCGCCTACAACGTCACACTCGAAGACGGACGGAAAATAACATTCCTCGATACTCCCGGACACGAGGCATTTACTGCCATGCGTGCACGCGGAGCCAAGGTGACCGACGTGGCTATCATCATCGTAGCTGCCGACGACAACGTGATGCCGCAAACCAAAGAGGCTATCAACCATGCCATGGCTGCCGGTGTGCCTATCGTGTTTGCCATCAACAAGATTGATAAACCGGGTGCCAACCCCGACAAGATAAAAGAAGAACTGAGTGCCATGAATTTCCTCATCGAGGAGTGGGGAGGGAAGTATCAGTCGCAAGACATATCTGCAAAAAAAGGTACCGGCGTGAAAGAGCTGATGGAGAAGGTGCTGCTCGAAGCCGAAATGCTCGACCTCAAAGCCAATCCCGATCGCAAAGCCACCGGATCGATCATCGAATCGTCGCTCGACAAAGGACGCGGATATGTGGCTACCGTGCTCATATCCAACGGAACACTGCATGTGGGCGACATCGTGCTGGCCGGAGCATCCTACGGAAAGGTAAAGGCCATGTTCAACGAACGAAACCAACGCATCAAGGAAGCCGGACCGTCGGAACCGGTGCTCATCTTGGGACTGAACGGTGCACCTGCTGCCGGCGATTCGTTCCACGTCTTCGACACCGAACAGGAAGCACGCGAGATTGCTGCCAAACGCGAACAGTTGCAACGCGAGCAGGGACTGCGCACCCAGAAGATGCTCACCCTCGACGAGGTGGGACGACGACTGGCCCTGGGCGACTTCCACGAGCTGAACGTCATCGTAAAAGGCGACGTCGACGGATCGGTAGAAGCCTTGAGCGATTCGCTCATCAAGCTGTCGACCGAACAGATTCAAGTCAACGTCATCCACAAAGGCGTGGGACAGATCTCCGAATCCGACGTCTCACTGGCTGCCGCTTCCAATGCTATCATCATCGGATTCCAAGTACGACCCTCGAATGCCGCTGCCCGACAGGCAGAAAGCGAAGGGGTGGATATACGCAAGTATTCGGTCATCTACGACGCCATCGAAGAGGTGAAGGCTGCCATGGTGGGTATGCTTGCCCCGACGATGAAGGAGCAGATTACCGCTACGCTCGAAGTACGCGAGGTGTTCAATATCACCAAGGTGGGATTGGTAGCAGGTGCTCTGGTCAAGACCGGAAAGGTGAAACGCTCGGACAAAGCACGCCTCATACGCGAAGGAATCGTGATCTATACTGGTCATATCAACGCCCTGAAACGATTCAAAGACGATGTAAAAGAGGTCGGCGTCAACTTTGAATGTGGTATCAGCCTCACCAACTGCAACGACATCAAGATAGGAGATATCATTGAGTCGTATGAAGAGATAGAAGTAAAGGCGACCCTTTAAATAGCGGGCGCGTAACATACGCGCACCGCGCAACTTTTCTTGCTATGCTTCTATGTTGTAGTAATTTTGACCGCGAATTAGCGCATACTATTGAATTTCATTATAAAAACAATCATATATCCACCCGTTATGGAAAATAAAATTCAAGAGCTGACCGACAAAATCTACCGAGAGGGTGTAGAAAAAGGTATGGAAGAGGCTCAACGAGTTGTCGCTGCCGCTCAAGAGGAAGCACGCAAAATTGTGGAAGAGGCGCATAAAGAAGCCGATTCTGTTACCGCTGCCGCCCGCAAATCCGCCGAGGAGTTGACGGAAAATACAAAATCGGAGCTGAAACTGTTTGCCGGTCAGGCTGTGAATGCGCTGAAATCGGAAATCGCCACACTCATTACCGATAAGATTGTAGGAGCAAACGTAAAAGCTTTCGCTGCCGACAAAAACTACCTGAACGCCTTCATCGTAGCACTCGCCTCGAAATGGAGCGCCAACGAACCCATCGTAATCTCTACTGCCGATGCCGAGGGCTTGACAAAGTACTTCACCGCACAAGCCAAAGGGCTATTAAATAAAGGAGTAAAAATAGAACAGGTCAACGGACAAAAAACACTCTTCACCGTTAAACCCGCCAACGGAGCCTACAAAATAGAATTCGGCGAAGCGGAGTTTATGAACTATTTCAAGGAATTTCTCCGCCCCCAATTAGTGGCCATGCTTTTCTAAAACCGACAGCCAATGAGTAACTATTACTACTTGGTTGCTGCCTTGCCCGACCTCACTCTGGACGACAGCAAGCTCGGTTATACCCCTGCCGACTTCATGGAGGAGATTTATCCTGCGCTCTCGCTCCAAGACCGACAGTTGATAGACCTCCATCGGAATAAGCCGGATGCCTCTATCTTCACCGAAGAGGAACAGGAGAGCTTCGAAGGTGATAAAATGCTCCTCGAAGATCGCCTCTCTGCCCGCTATTATGCCGACGGCATGAAATGCACGAACCCGTTCGTGGCTTCGTGGTTCGAGTTCAATCTCAATCTAAATAATATATTGGTAGCGCTCACCGCCCGCAAATTTAAGCTGGAGGTAGCACCGCTCATCGTAGGCGACACCGAAGTGTGTCAAGCGTTGCGCACATCGGGTGCACGCGATTTCGGACTTACCACGGAGGTAGATTACTTGGAACAGCTCATCAAGATAAGCGAAATAGAAGAGCTGCTGGAACGAGAAAAACGCATCGACCAATTGCGCTGGACGTGGATGGAGGAGGCTACCTTCTTTAATTACTTCTCCGTAGAACGGTTGTTCGTGTTCCTGATGCAGCTGGAAATGATACAGCGTTGGCTCTCGCTCGACAAGGAGAAAGGCAACCAAATGTTCCGCAACTTGATTGACGGGTTGAAGAACGAAGTGCGGATCCCTAAAGAATTCGCGGGAAATTAAAAATTAAAAATTAAAAAAGTGATAGTAAAATTGATAATGAATAGAGGACAGGAAAAGGCTGATTATCGTACAAAATGAGTCGACCTTTTAATCTTTAATTATCAATTCTTAATTCGAAGACGTATGGCAACAAAAGGAACTGTTAGTGGCGTTATCGCCAATATGGTAACCCTCGTAGTCGACGGTCCGGTGGCGCAGAACGAAATCTGCTACATCCTCACCGGCGGCGATAGCCTCATGGCAGAGGTGATTAAGGTGACGGGCGACCGCGTGTTCGTGCAGGTGTTCGAAAGTACGCGTGGACTGAAAATCGGTGCCCAAGCCGAATTTACCGGGCACATGCTGGAGGTAACACTGGGACCGGGCATGCTCTCGCGCAACTACGACGGTCTGCAAAACGACCTCGATAAAATGGAGGGCGTATTCTTGAAACGCGGACAATACACCTATCCGTTGGACAAAGAGAAAATGTGGCACTTTGTACCGTTGGCAAAAGTCGGCGACAAGGTTGAAGCCTCCGACTGGCTGGGGCAGGTGGATGAGAATTTCCAACCCTTGAAAATCATGGCACCCTTTACCCAACAAGGCTTATGTACCGTGAAACGCATGGCACCCGAAGGCGACTATCGCATCGAAGATACCATCGCTGTGCTCACCGACGAAGCGGGCAACGACGTGGAGGTAACGATGATACAAAAATGGCCGGTGAAGCGCGCCATGACCAACTATAAAGAAAAACCGCGCCCCTTTAAATTGCTCGAAACGGGCGTGCGAGTTATCGATACGCTTAACCCGATTGTCGAGGGAGGTACGGGATTCATTCCCGGACCGTTCGGAACGGGAAAGACCGTGTTGCAACACGCCATCTCCAAGCAAGCCGAAGCCGACATCGTGATCATCGCTGCCTGCGGTGAACGTGCCAACGAAGTGGTGGAGATCTTTACCGAGTTCCCCGAATTGGTCGACCCGCACACGGGACGCAAGCTGATGGAGCGTACCATCATCATTGCCAACACCTCCAACATGCCGGTGGCTGCACGAGAGGCATCTGTCTACACCGCCATGACCATCGGCGAGTACTATCGCAGCATGGGACTGAAAGTGTTGTTGATGGCCGACTCTACTTCACGCTGGGCACAGGCGTTACGCGAGATGTCCAACCGCATGGAGGAGCTACCCGGACCGGATGCCTTCCCGATGGACTTGTCCGCCATCATCTCCAACTTCTACGGTCGTGCCGGATATGTGCGGCTGAGCAACGGAGAGACAGGCTCCATCACCTTCATCGGAACGGTATCGCCTGCCGGTGGTAACCTCAAAGAGCCGGTTACGGAAAATACCAAGAAGGTAGCCCGTTGCTTCTACGCTCTCGAACAGGAGCGTGCCGACAAGAAGCGCTACCCTGCCGTCAATCCCATCGATTCCTATTCCAAGTACATCGAGTATCCCGAATTTGAAGCGTACATCGCAGCGCACATCAACAGTGAGTGGATTCCCAAGGTCAACGAACTCAAAACGCGTCTGCAACGCGGCAAGGAGATTGCCGAACAGATCAACATCCTCGGCGACGACGGCGTGCCGGTAGATTATCACGTCACCTTCTGGAAGTCGGAATTGATCGACTTCGTCATCCTCCAGCAAGACGCCTTCGACGACGTAGATGCCGTCACCTCGATGGAGCGTCAGGAAGAAATATTAAATATGGTAGTCGACATCTGTCATACCGAGTTTGAATTCGACAATTTCAACGATGTGATGGACTACTTCAAAAAGATGATCAACATCTGCAAACAGATGAACTACTCTCGGTACAAGTCGGCTGAATACGACGAGTTCCGCCGCCAACTGAATCAATTTGTAAACGATAAAACGAAGGCATAATGGCAACAAAAGCATTTCAAAAGATATACACCAAGATCACGCAGATAACCAAAGCCACCTGCTCGCTTCGGGCAACGGGCGTAGGATATGATGAACTGGCTACCGTCGACGGCAAGCTGGCACAGGTGGTAAAGATGCAGGGCGACGAAGTGACACTGCAAGTATTCGAGGGCACCGAAGGCATTCCCACCAATGCAGAGGTGGTCTTTCTGGGCAAGTCGCCCACGCTGCGGGTGAGCGAACAGCTTGCCGGACGCTTCTTCAACGCTTTTGGCGAACCCATCGACGGCGGACCTGCCATCGAGGGTACGGAGGTAGAGATTGGCGGTCCGTCGGTTAATCCCGTGCGGCGTAAACAGCCGTCGGAACTCATCGCCACAGGTATCGCCGGTATCGACCTGAACAACACGTTGGTCTCCGGTCAGAAGATTCCTTTCTTTGCCGACCCCGATCAGCCGTTCAACCAAGTGATGGCAAACGTGGCGATGCGGGCGGAGACCGACAAGATCATCTTGGGCGGGATGGGTATGACCAACGATGACTACCTCTACTTCAAAAACGTATTCTCCAACGCCGGCGCGCTCGACCGCATCGTCAGCTTCATGAACACCACCGAAGATCCTCCGGTAGAGCGTCTGCTCATCCCCGACATGGCGCTCACCGCCGCCGAACACTTCGCCGTGCAGAACAACGAGAAGGTGCTGGTGCTGCTCACCGACATGACCTCCTACTCCGACGCCCTCGCCATCGTCTCCAACCGCATGGACCAGATTCCCTCGAAAGATTCCATGCCCGGCTCGCTCTACTCCGACCTTGCCAAGATCTACGAGAAAGCGGTGCAGTTCCCCTCGGGCGGTTCCATCACCATCATCGCCGTCACCACCCTCTCGGGCGGCGACATCACCCATGCCGTGCCCGACAACACCGGCTACATCACCGAGGGTCAGCTCTTCCTGCGCCGCGACAGCGACATCGGCAAGGTCATCGTCGACCCGTTCCGTTCCCTGTCGCGCTTGAAGCAACTCGTCATTGGAAAGAAGACCCGCCGCGACCATCCGCAAGTGATGAACGCCGCCGTGCGCCTCTACGCCGATGCCGCCAACGCCAAAACCAAGTTGGAGAACGGCTTCGACCTTACCAACTACGACGAGCGTACCCTTGCTTTCGCCAAAGATTACTCCAACCGCCTCCTTGCCATCGACGTCAACCTCAACATCAACGAGATGCTCGACGTGGCGTGGGAACTCTTTGCCAAATACTTCAAGCCGGAAGAAGTCAACATCAAACAAGAATTTGTCGACGAGTTCTGGGCAAAAGAAGCGTAGTGGGGAAGCATATTCTACACGATAAGAATAAATAGAATGGCTATAAAGTTTCAATATAACAAAACATCGCTCCAGCAGATAGAAAAGCAACTGAAGATGCGTGTGCGTACCCTCCCCATCATTAAGAACAAGGAGAGTGCGTTGCGCATGGAGGTGAAGCGCTGCAAGAACGAAGTAGAGGCGCTGGAGGAGCAGCTGGAACGTAGAATCCAAGCCTACGAAGCCATGTTTGCCCTCTGGAGCGAGTTCGACGCTTCGCTGGTGACGGTGCGTGACGTACATCTGGGCGTGAAGAAGATTGCCGGCGTACGTATTCCGGTGCTGGAGAATGTAGACTTTGTGCTGCATCCGTTCAGCCTCTTCAACGCACCCAAGTGGTATGCCGACGGTGTACACCTGCTCAAGTCGCTGGCACATATCGCCATCGAACGCGAGTTTGTGATAGCCAAGCTGGGCTTGCTGGAACATGCCCGTAAGAAGACCACACAGAAGGTGAACCTCTTCGAGAAGGTGCAGATACCGGGCTATCAGGATGCCGTGCGCAAGATCAAACGATTTATGGAGGACGAGGAGAACCTCTCCAAGTCGTCGCAAAAGATTATGAAAGCTCATCAAGAGAGCAGAAAGGAGGCAGAAGCATGATTACCAAAATGAAAAAGCTGACCTTCCTCATCTATCACAAGGAGTACGAACAGTTTCTCGAACAGATTCGCGAATTGGGCGTAGTACACATTGTGGAGAAGCAACAAGGTGAGCCGGACCAAGCATTGCAGGCATTGCTGCAAAAGCGCACCCTGTACAAGAGCACGTTGCACGGTATGCAGACCGCTTTCCAACGCTCTTCCGACAAATATCAGATGGATGTCGCTCCGCGCGAACGCTCTGCCGAAGAGATTGTCAATGAGTATGAGGAGATGCTGCAAAAGGTGCAGCAGCTCAACCAACAGCTTGCGCAGTGCGACAAAGATATTGCCCAACTCACTCCGTGGGGTAACTTCGACTGGGACGCGATTCGCAAACTGGAAGCGGCAGGCTGGAAGATAAACTTCTACACCTGCTCGGAACGCGATTACGAGGCGGCGCTCGACAAAGAGCCGAACATCATCCGCATAGAGGAACAGTCGGGGTTGGTCTATTTTATCACCCTCACCCGTCAAACGCCTGCCTTGGAGATGGAGCCGGTACGCCTCCCGTCGCTCTCGCTCTCGGAGCTGGAAGCGCAAAAGGTGGCGCTGAGCGATGAATATGAGCAGACCCACGCCTACGGATTCAGCTTTTGCCACTATTACGACAAAGTACTGGAGGCGGACAACCAACAGCTGCAAAGCGAAATCAACCTGCGCGAAGTCGAATTGAGCGGCGAACGTATGGCAGACGGCACCGTCCTGTTCCTCGAAGGATGGGTGCCCGTCGACAAAGAGGCGGCGGTGCGCGAGCTACTCGACCGAAACGGCGTGTACTACGAGATACGACCCGCCGTCAAGGGCGACAACGCCCCCATCAAGCTCCGCAACAACGCTTTCACCCGCATGTATGAGGTGCTCGTGAAGATGTACGGCATGCCCGACTACAGCGAGCTTGACCCCACGCCGCTTGTGGCGCCTTTCTTTACGCTCTTCTTCGCTTTCTGTGTGGGCGATGCCGGCTACGGATTGATACTGATTGCACTCGGATTCCTGATGAAGAAGAAGATGAGTGCCTCGATGCGCGGAATGATGAATCTGGTCATCACCTTGGGCTGCGCCACTACCGTGTTGGGTGCCCTCTTCGGAACCTTCTTCGGCATCAGCCTGCTCGATGTGAGTTGGCCGTGGATGCAAGATGCCAAGAAGTATATGATCTCCTCCGACCACCTGATGTATCTGTCGCTGGCAATCGGCGTGGTACACATTCTGATCGGTATGACCGTCAAAGCCATCACCGCCACCCTGCGCTACGGTTTCCTCCACGCGCTGAGCGAATGGGGTTGGCTGTTGCTCGTGGCAGGCTTTGTGGCGACGGGCGGACTGATGTATCTTCAACAAATCACACCCGAGGTGGGTAAGTGGGCATTTATCGTCATCGGCTCTATCGCTGCCGTCGGCATCTTCCTGCTCAATAACATCCGCCGTAACGTGCTTGTCAACATCGGCGCAGGCTTGTGGGACACCTACAACATGGCTACCGGACTGCTGGGCGACACCCTGTCGTACATCCGTCTGTATGCGCTCGGGTTGGCAGGAGCCATGCTCGGTATGGTGTTCAATCAGTTGGCGTTCATGATCAACATTCAGGTAGAAGCCCTCCCCATCTTGGGTAGCCTGCTTACGTGGGTTTGTTGCGGACTGATACTGGTGTTTGGTCATGCCCTCAACATTGCCATGTCGTGTTTGAGCGGATTTGTCCACCCGCTGCGTCTTACGTTCGTAGAGTACTTCAAAAACTCGGGCTACGAAGGCAAGGGAGAGGCGTACAAACCCTTTAGCCATTGACAGACAGGGATAATAGTAACAAACTAATATAACAATTAAAAATAAGAATAACATGAATGAAGTTTTAGGTTACATCGGATTAGGCTTAATGCTGGGCTTATCCGGTATTGGAAGTTGCTACGGTACTACCATTGCAGGTAATGCAGGTGTAGGTGCATTGAAGAAAGATTCATCCAAGTCGGGTAGTTACATGATTCTGTCGGCACTCCCCTCCACACAGGGCTTGTATGGTTTCATCGCCTTTTTGATGAGTCGCGGCAGAGATTTCGCCACCGACGGACCTTTGATGCTGGGCATCGGTTTGGGCGTAGGATTGGTTTGTCTCTTCTCCGCCATCCGTCAGGGACAGATTTGCGCCAACGGTATTTCGGCGCTGGCTCAGGGACATGACGTGACGGTCAACACCATGATTTACGCCGCATTCCCCGAGTTCTATGCCATCTTGGCGTTGGTAGCCGCCCTGCTGGTATAAGCTTATTCGGGCTGATTAAGGTTAAATATGTCTATTCCTTTGTTTGTTCCGTCGGAAGCACTTACCTTTGCCTCCACGAAACAACGAAATAGCCGCATTGATGGGATTGGGAAACTCATCAAGCTATAATGAAATACCGAGACAAGTTTCGTTTCTTAATGGCGGGCCAC
Source organism: Prevotellaceae bacterium (assembly GCA_031262085.1). Taxonomy (GTDB): domain Bacteria; phylum Bacteroidota; class Bacteroidia; order Bacteroidales; family Bacteroidaceae; genus Bacteroides. The sequence continues at coordinate 20,217 of JAISIN010000098.1, read as the reverse complement.
GCCCCTCGGGGTAACGTAAGTCGGTGGATTACAAAGAGGACGAACACTCAAATCCTGTCATTCGGAGTTTCATCATCGATATCAGTGCGGCTTTCTTTATAAGTAAAGGCAACCCCCAAGGGGTTGCCTTTACTGTTGGTGTGCCGAGCATGGCATTTGCCTTGCCGGTGTAAGTCCGTTATGGGGGTTGGTAGTTACCAACCATTAGTCTTCTTTGATAAGTTCAGTCTAAAAAGTGCCGAACGGGCGGTCTAAAAAGTGCCGAACGAGCGGTCTAAAAAGTACCGAACGAGCGGTCTAAAAGGTGCCGAACGAACGGTCTAAAAAGTGCCGACTGCTCGTAACCTGAAAAACCTATCTTTTATGGCTCTATAACGAATTCTGTGGGTACTAGTAAGGATGTAGCCTCCGTGCCATACGAGAAGAAGAGCGACAACGAATCGCGCACCGAATTTACTTAGACAACCCTTCTAATCTGAGCAGTTTGTCTTTAATTTGAAGACCGCCGGCATAGCCGGTCAGACTGCCGTCGGCTCCTATGACGCGATGGCAAGGGATAATGATCGAGATAGGATTATGACCTACCGCTCCTCCGACAGCTTGTGCCGACATGCGGAGGCGTCCCGTTTCTGTCGCTATTTGTTGGGCGATGGCGCCATAAGTGGTGGTTGTGCCGTAGGGGATAGAACGCAAGATGCTCCACACCCTTTGCCTGAAGGCACTGCCTGCGGGTGACAGTGGGAGTGAGCTTGTATCGGGGTTCGCCCCATTGAAGTAGATATCCAACCATACACTTACGCGGTTGAATATCGCAAGGTCGTTTCGTCCGACCCACTCTCCTTGAGGCATATCGCAAAAGTACTTCTGTCCGGCAATCAGGAGGGCTGTCAGCTGCTGCTTGTCGTTGCAGGTCAGTGTGAGTTCGCCGACAGGCGATCGTAACGTGGTATGATAGAACATGGCGGGGAGGATGTGTGATCAATAAGTTTGTAAAGGTGGATAGAAAGCATCTTCGATGTGCGTAATCCGAAAAGGAGCCGCTTGCCCCACCACTGCAACAATGTCGAAGCGTATCGGATTATCAATTCGGAAGAGGCGGATATAGGCGTTGGCAGCATGGGCAATGCGACGCATCTTTCGTCCGTCGACCGCCTCGTGTGGCTCGTTATATTGGGTGTCGCGGCGTGTTTTGACCTCTACGAACACCACCTCTCCCTCTTTCTCGGCTATGATGTCAAGCTCTAAGTGCTTCATTCGCCAGTTGCGGTGGAGGATGGAGAAGCCGTGTTGCTCCAGATAGGCTACTGCGGCATCTTCGCCTGTCTTACCCAATTCGTTGTGCTCTGCCATACGCGTAGTGTATTAAGTTCGTTGCAAAAGAGACAGAATCTCTTCCGGAGTGTTCACGATCCATGTCCAAGTCGGATATGACTAATTCCTTTTTCAATGTGTTAACTTATATATCAAGAGTAATATAGGGCGCAAATATACGACTTTTTGAATTGTCAATTGTCAATTGTCAATTCAAAAAGTCGTACCTTTGCCGCCTCTAATTCAAAATTATGGCATATATAATAGGTATAGACGTCGGCGGCAGTACCACCAAGATAGTCGGTATGGAAGCGGGACGCATCGTGTCGCCCATGTTTATCACGGCAACCGATCCTGTGACGTCGCTCTTTGGCGCTTTCGGCAAGTATCTGTACGACAACGGCATCCGCCTGACCGACGTAGAACGGGTGATGCTGACCGGCGTAGGCAGTGCGTTTATCAACGAGCCGCTTTATGGGTTACCTACCCGCAAGGTCGATGAGTTTATCGCCAACGGACTGGGTGCCCGTCATGCTACCGACCTCTCCCAACTCCTTGTGGTGAGCATGGGTACCGGCACTTCGTTTGTGCGCCTCGACGGCGACCATATACATCACATTGGCGGTGTAGGCATCGGTGGCGGCACCTTGCAAGGCTTGTCGCGACTGCTGTTAAAAACCGGCGACTTCCGCCGCATTGCCGAGATAGCCGAACAGGGCGATGTTACCCACATCAATCTGCAGATAGGCGACATCAGCAACCGGGCATTGCCCGACCTGCCCATGTATGCCACCGCCTCCCTCTTCGGCAAAGCCGACAGCAATGCTACCTTTGCCGACATAGCCAAGGGCATCATCTGCATGGTGCTGCAAACCATCGGGGGGGCTACCGTACTGGCTGCGCTCAATACCGACATAAAAGATTTTGTACTGATAGGCAACCTTACGCAGTTACCGCAATGCCGCGAGATATTCTCTAATATGGAAAGAATATACCACGTGCGCTTCCATATACCACCGTATGCCGAGTATCGGACAGCCATCGGAGCTGCACTGGAACAAGGAGATACCTAACATTTATTCCACATCTTTTTGGGCTTACAAGAAAATAGTTATACCTTTGTCGCCGATTTTGTGAATAATATAATGTCTCACGTAATTAATTATCAACAATTTATAGAATGGACAACTTAAAAACAGTAACTCCCATTGACGATTTCAACTGGGATGCGTATGAAAAAGGCGATACCGTAACCGGTAAGAGCCATGAAGAAATGGAGAAGGCGTATGATAGTACGCTCAATAAGATTACCGACCGCGAAGTGGTCGACGGAACCGTAATCGCCATGAATAAACGCGAAGTCGTTGTAAACATCGGGTACAAGTCGGACGGTATCATTCCCCTGAATGAGTTCCGCTATAACCCCGAACTGCAAGTCGGCGATACCGTAGAGGTATATGTAGAGAACCAGGAAGACAAAAAAGGACAATTGGTGCTGTCGCACCGCAAGGCACGCGCTGCACGTTCGTGGGATCGTATCAACTCGGCGCTCGAACACGAAGAGGTGATCAAGGGATTTGTAAAATGTCGCACAAAAGGTGGTATGATTGTCGACGTATTCGGCATCGAGGCATTCCTGCCCGGATCGCAAATCGATGTGAAACCCATCCGCGATTACGACGTATTTGTAGGAAAAACCATGGAATTTAAGGTCGTAAAGATCAACCAAGAGTTCAAGAACGTGGTCGTATCGCACAAAGCGCTCATCGAAGCCGAACTGGAACAACAGAAAAAAGAAATTATCAGCAAGCTCGAAAAAGGACAAGTGCTCGAGGGAACTGTCAAGAATATCACTACCTATGGCGTCTTTATCGACTTGGGCGGCGTAGATGGATTGATTCACATCACCGACTTGTCGTGGGGACGTGTAAGCGATCCCAAAGAGGTGGTCGAACTCGACCAGAAACTCAATGTGGTTATTCTTGACTTCGACAACGAGAAGAGACGGATTGCACTGGGGCTGAAACAGCTCTCGCCGCACCCGTGGGACGCACTGGCTGCCGACCTCAAGGTGGGCGACCATGTACGCGGCAAGGTTGTTGTGATGGCAGACTACGGCGCATTCGTAGAGGTAGCTCCCGGAGTAGAAGGACTCATTCACGTATCCGAAATGTCGTGGTCGCAACACCTGCGCTCGGCACAAGACTTCATGAAGGTGGGCGACGAGGTAGAGGCAGTCGTGCTCACACTCGACCGCGAAGAGCGCAAAATGTCGCTCGGTTTGAAACAACTCAAAACCGACCCATGGGAAACCATCGAAACCAAATACCCCGTTGGCTCCAAGCATACTGCCAAAGTGCGTAACTTTACCAACTTCGGCGTATTTGTGGAGATCGAAGAGGGTGTAGACGGATTGATTCACATCTCAGACTTGTCGTGGACAAAGAAGGTAAAACACCCGTCGGAGTTTACACAGATCGGCGCCGATATCGACGTGCAAGTGCTCGAAATAGATAAGGAAAACCGCCGCCTGAGCCTCGGACACAAACAACTCGAAGAGAATCCGTGGGATGTATTCGAAACCATCTTCAACGTAGGAACGGTACACGAAGGAACCATCGTAGAGATGCTCGATCGAGGAGCCGTAGTAGCCCTGCCTTATGGCGTAGAGGGATTTGCCACTCCCAAACATTTAGTGAAGGAAGACGGTACGCAGGCTCAACTCGACGAGAAGCTCCTGTTCAAGGTGATTGAGTTCAACAAAGATACCAAACGCATCATCGTGTCGCACAGCCGCATCTTCGAAGATGCCTCTCGCCACGAAGAACGTGCCGAGAGCAAGAAAGCTCCCAAGAAAGCATCCTCATCGCAACGTCGTGAAGAAGCGCCTGCTATCCAGAATCAGGCAGCATCGACCACACTGGGCGATATAGACGCACTGGCTGCGCTCAAAGAACAATTGGAAGCAGGGAAGAAATAACTCTTAGAATGGACAATTGACCATTAGCGTTTTTTGCTTATGACTATCCGCAATCATTCCGATACGTTTATGGGATTGATTGTGGATAGTTGTTTTATAAGACTTTCATTCTCACATTTATGGAAAAGTTTGAAGTAAACATTCTCGGCTGCGGTTCAGCTCTGCCTACTACGAGGCACTTTCCTACTTCGCAAGTGGTGAATGTGCGCGACAAACTCTTCATGCTCGATTGTGGGGAGGGTGCTCAATTGCAATTTCGTAAATCGCATCTGAAGTTTTCGCGCCTGAATCATATCTTTATCTCGCACTTGCACGGCGACCATTGCTTCGGTTTGCCGGGACTGATCTCCTCCTTCGACCTGCTGGGACGTACTTCCGATTTGCACATTTACTCCCCCAAAGGGTTGGAAGAGCTGTTTGCTCCGCTGCTTGGTTATTTCTGTCGCGGCATGGGCTATCGTGTGCTGTTTCACACGTTTGATACCCACGACGCTGCGCAAATCTACGAAGACCGTTCGCTCACCGTTACCACCCTGCCATTACGTCATCGCGTTCCCTGCTGCGGTTTTCTCTTTGCCGAGAAACCGCGTCTCAACCATATCGTTCGCGAACAGATCGAACGTTACGACGTGCCTATGTACGAACTAAGTCGAATCAAAAACGGCGCCGACTATTGCATGCCCGACGGGCAGGTTATCCCTAATTCGCTGCTCACCCGCCCTGCCGATCCTCCCCGCCGCTATGCCTATTGTTCGGACACTATCTGTCTGCCCGAGCTGATACCCGCGCTCACCGGCGTCGACCTGCTCTTTCACGAAGCAACCTTTGCCGAAAGCGAACTGCCACGCGCCCGCGAAACGTTTCACACCACAGCCCGTCAGGCTGCCGAGCTGGCGCGTAGCGCCGGGGTGCGACAGCTACTCATCGGTCACTTCTCGGCACGCTACGAAGACGAAACCATTTTGCTCAATGAGGCGCGCCAACAATTTCCCAACACCCTGCTGGCACACGAATCTTTGTGTGTATCGGTAGAATAAGATGCTTTTTTCGTCCGATATTTTGTTTTATAAAACCAAATATTTACTTTTGCGAAATCATATCAACCTGTACCACCCCAGCGTGATGAAAAAGATACTCATTGGCTTATTCCTGTTGGGTACCGCAACCTCGGCGCTCGTCGCGCAAACGACCGCCGAACCGGAGAAAGAGGCACCCGCGAAAGAAATACCCGCGACAGCCATCCGGATTAGTGTGTCGACCGACAACGTGATACGGATACAACATGCCACGTCAGGGATGCAAATGGAGCTATACAGTATTGTCGGTATCAAACTGGCTACCTATACGCTACGCTCGGCAGACGAATCGATACGTATAGAACAACCCAAAGGCTACTACATAGTCAAGATAGCTAACGTGGTACGAAAAGTAATCATCAGATAGGCATGAACAACACCTATAATGAAGAAGAAGTGCTAAAACTGCTTCAAAACGAAAATACACAGAGGCAGGGATTCGAAAAAGTCGTAGCGCAATATAGCGAACAACTATACTGGCAGATACGACGGATGGTGCTGTCGCACGAAGATGCCAACGACCTGCTGCAAAACACTTTCATCAAGGCATGGATGAACATTGATTACTTTCGAGGCGAAGCCAAGCTGTCGACATGGCTTTACCGGATAGCACTAAACGAGTGTCTCACTTTCCTGAACAAGCAACGCAATACCGTGTCGATAGACGATGTCGACGCCATGGTGGTGCAAAAACTCGAAAGCGATTCATACTTCTCGGGTGACAACGCACAGAAGCTACTGCAACAAGCGCTACGCACACTGCCCGAAAAACAACGCATGGTATTCAACCTGAAATATTTTCAGGAAATGAAATACGAAGAGATGTCGCAAATATTTGGCACCACCGTAGGGGCGCTCAAAGCATCTTATCACCATGCCGTGAAGAAAATAGAGAAGCTTTTAGAAAAAGAGGTTTAAACCTTTGCATAACAACATAGTCTAACGTACAGAAAGGAGACAATAAAATGAAAGAGGAAGATCATATTCTAAAAAAAGTAGGCAGAGACAACCCGTTTGGAGTACCCGATGGCTACTTCGACCATCTGACTCAAACAGTAATGAACCAACTCCCGGAGAAAGCAACAACTGCCCGGACTATCCAACGAGTTCCCACACGGTGGGAACGCTTCAAACCGTGGCTATACATGGCAGCCATGTTTGTAGGTGCAGCGCTGATTATACGCGTCGCCTCTACACACGATGCAGCACCCCCTGCCGATGTCGTAGCTATGGAGAATATCCCCGATGCGGAAACCGTTTCGGACGAATACATCAGCACCCTAGTAGATAACTCCATGCTCGATGACTACTCGCTCTACATCTTTCTTACCGATGCCGGCGCAGAGTATTGAAACACTAAATGTTTATTAAGAAGCAATGAAAAAACTGATTCTTTTATTCCTTTTGGCATGCGGCTCTTACACGCTGATGCCGGCTGCAGACGGGAGCAACCAACACTTGTCGCCCGAAGAGTTTCGACTCAAACAGAAAGCCGTCATCATCGAAACAGCCCAACTTACACCCCAAGAGGCCAACGCTTTCTTCCCCGTTTATTTTGAATTGCAAGACCGCAAGCAAGAGATAAACGATAAAATGTGGAAGGAGATGCGTCGGGTAAGGGGGAATAATATGAGCGAAGCCGAATATGCTAAAATGGTAGAAACCATCAACAGTACCCGGGTCGATCTCGCACAACTCGAAAACGACTACCTGGCAAAGTTCAGACGTATACTATCGAACAAAAAGATATTTATGGTACAACGTGCCGAGCTGAGATTCAATCGGGAAATACTCAAAGGTATGCATAGAGGAGGTCCGCCTCCCGGGAGACCCAAAGGCAATACTTCGAACGTTAGATAACTGAAAAGTATAATACAGGACTTGAAGCCTTGTGAGTTTCTCTCGTAAAGAGACGCTCATGAGGCTTTTTGCGATTAAAAAGCAAGGAAATCACATCGGTTAAAGCACTACTCAGATGAAAAAAACAATCAAATTATTCGCGCTTGTCCTGTTGGTCATCTACTTCGCAGGCAACACATCCGTACAGGCACAGCAACCTGCGGACGAAGAAACCATTACCCTTACCGGTGTGGTACGCAACAAAGAAAATCGAAAGAAGTTAGAGAATGTGACCGTCTCGCTGTCGGGAACCAACATCGGTACGGTAACCAATGCCGACGGATACTTCGCACTCAAAATCAGTCGCGCGGCAAAGATCGACGAACTGAAAGTATCGCACGTGGGATACCTGAATACACACCTCTCACTCAAAACGCTCCCCTCGCTCGACAATCTCACTATCTGGATGATACCCGCACCCAACGTGCTGAACGAGATAACGGTCTACGCTAATCCCCGGCAGATAGTGACTGAAGCCATCGATAAAATTGCCGTCAACTACTCCTCCCAAAAGAACCTGCTGACAGCCTTCTATCGCGAAACCGTACAGAAACGACGGCGATACATCAGCTTGTCGGAAGCCGTGATGTCGATCTACAAAACCGACTATCGCGACCGGGAGGTCAGCTCCGACCGCGTACAGATACTGCGCGGACGGCGATTGGTCAGCCCGCGTATGAGCGATACGCTGGCTATCAAACTGATGGGAGGACCTACACTCTCTATCTACGTCGACGTGGTAAAAAACGCCAATACCCTGCTCGACCTCAATGAGATGGAGCACTACGACTTCAAGATGGAAGACCCCGTCAGCCTCGATAACCGACTGCAATACGTGGTGAGCTTCCGTCCGCGCGTGATGCTGGAGTATGCGCTCTTCTATGGAACCATGTATATCGATTACCAAAATCTGGCATTTACCCGCGTCACCTTCTCACTCGATATGACCGACCACGTCAAAGCAGTCAGCGCCATCCTCGAACACAAGCCGCTCGGACTGCGCTTCCGTCCGCAAGAAGCGTCGTACCTGATCACTTACAAACAGCAAGACGGCGTGACCTACCTCAACTACATACGCAACGAGATGCGCTTCAAGTGCGACTGGAAGAAGCGTCTCTTCTCGGCTACGTACACGGTCTTGTCGGAAATGGTCGTGACCGACCGACAAACCGACAACATACGCCCCATACCCTTCAGGGCATCGTTCAAGGAGAAGCAGATCTTCAACGAACTGGTCGACGAGTACTGGGAAGAAAACTTCTGGAAAGCCTACAACATCCTCGAACCGACCGAATCGCTGGAACATGCCGTGGAACGGTTGATGAAGAGGTGAACAGTTGAACTTCACCGGAGCTACCCCAACAGCAATGGCATTGTTTTATCTTGCAGTTCTACCACTTGACTGAAGGGGATAAGCAGTTTGCATTTTTTCATTCAAATTGTTTGCTCATTCTGAAAAACCCTTTACCTTTGCGCCCAATTTATGAATGAAAGCAGTAAAAAGTAAGTTTATGAACACACATACATTGATTATCAACCTACATATTCGCGTCGTGGTCGTGGAAACCAAGTCGTGAGAAAGGTTGTATACGTGTATATAGTTTATACGGCATGATATAAAAAGAAGCCTTTCTCACTCAAGAGAAAGGCTTCTTTTTATTGATAGTTTGCAGAATATTGAAGAAAACAAAAATAGTATGACCCATCCATTACGCAGCTCGCAAAGCACACAAGGGCGTCGCATGGCAGGCGCACGCGCCCTATGGACAGCCAACGGCATGAAGCCCGAACAATTGGGCAAGCCCATCATCGCGATCGTTAATTCGTTTACGCAGTTCGTGCCCGGACACGTGCACCTGCACCACATCGGTCAAATTGTCAAAGCCGAGATAGAACGGTTGGGATGCTTCGCCGCCGAGTTCAACACCATTGCCATCGACGACGGCATTGCCATGGGACACGACGGTATGCTCTACTCCCTGCCCTCGCGCGACCTCATAGCCGACAGTGTGGAGTACATGGTCAACGCTCACAAAGCCGATGCCATGGTGTGCATCAGCAATTGCGACAAGATTACGCCGGGCATGCTCATGGCAGCCATGCGACTGAACATCCCTGCCGTGTTTGTGTCGGGCGGTCCGATGGAAGCCGGCGAGTGGAACGGGCGCAAGTGGGACTTGATCGACGCCATGATACAATCTGCCGACACTTCGGTGATCGATGCCGACGTGGCACAGATCGAACGTCACGCCTGCCCCTCGTGCGGATGCTGCTCGGGCATGTTCACAGCCAACTCCATGAACTGCCTGAACGAAGCCATCGGACTGGCGCTGCCGGGCAACGGAACCATCGTTGCCACCCACACCAACCGCACACAGCTCTTTCGCGACGCTGCCCGTCTCATCGTAGAGAACGCCTGCAAGTACTATCGCGACGGCGACGAACGCGTACTGCCTCGCAGCATAGCCACCCGCGCGGCATTCCTCAACGCCATGTCGCTCGACATTGCCATGGGCGGCTCGACCAATACCGTGCTCCACCTGCTCGCCATTGCCCATGAAGCGGAGGTCGACTTCACCATGGACGACATCGACCGTCTCTCGCGTCGCGTGCCCTGTCTGTGCAAGGTGGCGCCCAACACACAGAAGTATCACATAGAAGAGGTGAACCGAGCCGGAGGCATTCTCGCTATCCTGAGCGAACTCGACAGAGGCGGATTACTCGATACTACCGTGCTGCGCGTCGACGGCATGACACTGGCAGAAGCCATCGACCGTTACGACATCACTTCGCCTCTCCTTTGTGACGAAGCTATCGGTAAGTATAAAAGTGCAGCTGCCGGACGATTCAACCTCGTCATGGGATCGCAAGATGCCGCCTACGAAAGTCTGGATACCGACCGTGCCGAGGGATGTATTCGCGACCTTGCCCATGCTTATAGTGTCGATGGCGGATTGGCTGTGCTCAAAGGCAACATCGCCCTCGATGGCTGTGTGGTGAAAACTGCCGGCGTCGACGAAAGCATCCGGCACTTCACCGGCACAGCCAAGGTGTTCGATTCGCAGGAAGCAGCCTGCGAGGGCATACTCGACGGACGCGTGGTGAGCGGCGACGTAGTTGTGATTACGCATGAAGGTCCCAAAGGCGGACCGGGTATGCAAGAGATGCTATACCCCACCTCGTACATCAAGTCGCGACACTTAGGCAAGGAGTGCGCCCTGATAACCGACGGACGTTTCAGCGGCGGCACCTCCGGACTGAGCATCGGACACATCTCGCCCGAGGCGGCTGCCGGAGGGAACATCGGCAAGCTGCGAAACGGCGACATCATCGACATCGACATTCCTGCACGAACCATCAACGTGCGCCTGACCGACGACGAACTGGCAGCACGACCTGCCATCCCCGTTACCCGCCAGCGAATCATATCCAAGAGCCTGCAAGCTTACGCCTCTATGGTAAGCTCGGCAGACAAGGGAGCCATACGAATGATATAAAACCATATAAATATGATTCAACCATCCATCACAGGCGCCGAGGCGCTGATGCGCTCGTTAGAGCATCAAGGTGTAAAAACACTCTTCGGATATCCGGGAGGAAGCATCATGCCGGCATTCGATGCACTCTACGACCACCGCGACACCCTGCACCACATCTTGGTGCGTCACGAACAGGGAGCCACACACGCCGCACAGGGCTTTGCACGTGTATCGGGCGAAGTGGGGGTCTGTCTCGTTACGAGCGGACCGGGCGCTACCAACACCATCACCGGCATAGCCGATGCCATGATAGACAGCACACCCATCGTCGTCATTGCCGGACAGGTAGGTACCGGATTTCTCGGTACCGATGCCTTTCAGGAGGTCGACTTTGTGGGTGTGACACAACCCATCTCGAAGTGGAGCTACCAGATACGCCGCGCTGATGATGTGGCATGGGCAGTGGCGCGAGCCTTCTATATCGCACGAAGCGGAAGACCCGGACCGGTGGTGCTCGACTTTGCCAAGAACGCGCAGACCGAAACAACCGAGTACAAACCTGTTGAACTGAACTTCATACGAAGCTATGTGCCCGTACCCGATATGGACGGGGAGAGTATCGGCAGAGCTGCCGAGTTGATCAACCACGCCCGCCGTCCGCTGGTGCTGGTAGGGCAGGGGGTAGAGCTGGGTCATGCACAGGCAGAGCTGCGTGCCTTCCTAGAGAAAGCCGGACTGCCTGCTGCCTGTACGCTGCTGGGACTGTCGGCGCTGCCTTCAGACCATCCGCTCAACCAAGGCATGCTGGGCATGCACGGCAACTTGGCTCCGAACGTCATGACCAACCGATGCGACGTGCTGATTGCCGTAGGGATGCGCTTCGACGACCGCGTGACCGGCAATACCGCTACGTATGCCCGTCAGGCAAAGATTATACACTTCGACATCGACCCTGCAGAGATCAACAAGAACATACAGGTAGACCTTGCCGTACCCGGTAACTGCAAAGAGACGCTTCCCGCCGTCGCGAAGCTGCTCGAACCGGCTACACACAGCGAGTGGATAGAAGCATTTCGACCCTACCGGCAGCAGGAGCAGGAACGGGTGATAGATCCCGAGCTGTATCCCGTCGGCAACCGACTGACCATGGGCGAGGTAGCACGTGCCGTGAGCCGGGCTGCCCACGACGACGCCATACTTGTAACCGATGTAGGGCAGAACCAGATGATGTCGGCACGATACTTCGGATACCGGCGCGAACGAAGCATCGTCACATCGGGCGGGCTGGGCACCATGGGCTTCGGACTGCCTGCCGCCATAGGCGCTACCTTCGGACGCCCCGACCGTACCGTGTGCGTATGTATGGGCGACGGAGGCTTTCAGATGTGCATCCAAGAGCTGGGCACCATCATGGAACAGCAGGCGCCGGTGAAGATGATTCTGCTCAATAACAACTACTTAGGTAACGTGCGACAGTGGCAAGCCATGTTCTTCGACCGTCGCTACTCGTTCACGCCCATGATGAACCCCGACTATATGGGTATAGCTGCCGCCTACGGCATTCCGTCGCGGCGGGTCGCCACCCGCGACGAGCTGTGCCGCGCCATCGACGAGCTGTTTGCCACCCCAGGACCGTTCCTGCTCGAAGCCTGCGTGGAAGAAGAGGGGAACGTGATGCCGATGGTGCCGCCCGGAGGAACCGTAAGCGATATGCTGCTCGCACCCAATCTGTAAACACCACCCTTATGGAGAACAAAGCATTATATACCATCATCGTGCACTCGGAGAACATCGCCGGGTTGCTCAATCAGGTCACTGCCGTCTTTACCCGTCGGCAAATCAACATCGAGAGCCTGAATGTCTCGGCATCGTCAATCAAAGGAGTACATAAGTACACCATCACCGCCTGGACCGACCGAGATACCATTGAAAAGGTGACGAAACAGATCACCAAGAAGATCGATGTGTTGCAGGCAAACTACTTCACCGACAAGGACATCTACCAGCACGAGATCGCTCTGTACAAGCTTATCACACCGGTGCTCGAGAACAATCCGGAGGTGTCGCGCATCATTCGCCGTCATGCTGCCCGCATCGTCGAAGTCAATAAGGTGTTTGCCATCGTCGAAAAAAACGGCATGAGCGAAGATATTACCGGACTGTACGAGGAACTGAAACAGCAGAGGTGCATGTTGCAGTTTGTGCGCTCGGGACGTGTAGCCATCACCACCAGCAGCTTCGAACGGGTCAACGAATTTCTGACGGAACGGGAGCGAAAGAACTCCGCTAATTCCTTGTAGAATCATGTAAACAGGTCTATAACGTTGCTTAGATAAATAAATATGAAAGAGAATGACAAAATAGGAAGATACACCTTCGTAGCCGAGCCTTTCCACGTAGACTTTACCGGACGACTCACGCTGGGTGTGCTGGGTAACCATCTGCTGAACTGCGCCGGCTTCCATGCCAACGAGCGGGGATTCGGCATCTCCTCGCTCAACGAAGAGAACTATACTTGGGTGCTCTCGCGTCTTGCCATCGAGCTTGACGACATGCCCCGGCAGTACGAGTCGTTTGCCGTATGGACATGGGTAGAAAACGTGTATCGCCTCTTCACCGACCGTAACTTTGCGCTACTCGACAAGGAAGGACGCAAGATAGGTTACGCACGCTCGGTATGGGCAATGATCAACATAGATACCCGCCGACCGGTCGACTTGATGACGATACATACCGGCGGCATCACCGACTACATCTGCGACGAGCCATGTCCCATCGAGAAGCCGTCGCGCATCAAGGTGACAAGTACACAGCCCGTAGCCACGCTACGTGCCAAGTACAGCGACATCGACATCAACGGACATGTGAACAGTGTGCGGTATATCGAACACATACTCGACCTCTTCCCGTTAGAGAGCTACCGGAACGGACGCATCCGCCGCTTCGAGATTGCCTACATTGCCGAAAGCTACTTCGGCGACGAGCTGACCCTCTACCAAGACGACCTGGGCGGGGGAGCCTTCGACGTGGAGATACGCAAGAACGGTGGTGAGGTAGTGTGCCGGTCGAAAGTGATTTTTCAATGAAATGGTTTTAAAACACATATTATAATTAAAAATGGCACAAATGAATTTTGGCGGTGTTACCGAGCATGTAGTAACCCGCGAAGAGTTTCCGCTGGCAAAAGCCCGCGAAGTATTGAAGGACGAAGTGATTGCCGTGATCGGATACGGCGTACAAGGTCCGGGACAGTCGCTCAATCTGCGCGACAATGGTTTTAACGTGATCGTAGGACAACGCGCGGGCGCCACCTACGACAAGGCAGTAGCCGACGGCTGGGTGCCGGGCACCACACTGTTCGGTATCGAAGAGGCTTGCGAACGGGCAACCATCATTCAGGTATTGCTCTCCGACGCGGCACAGATTGCCTGCTGGCCGATGATCAAAAAGCATCTCACCCCGGGCAAGGCACTCTACTTCTCGCATGGCTTTGCCATCACCTACAAGGAGCGCACCGGTATCATCCCGCCGGCAGATGTGGATGTGATCCTGATTGCACCCAAAGGCTCGGGTACCTCGCTGCGCAGCATGTTCCTCGAAGGACGCGGCTTGAACTCCTCGTATGCCATCTTCCAAGATGCTACGGGTAAGGCATGGGACAGGGTCATCGCGCTGGGCATCGGCGTAGGCTCGGGCTATCTGTTCGAGACGACGTTCAAGAAGGAGGTCTACTCCGACCTTACCGGCGAGCGCGGCTCGTTGATGGGAGCCATTCAGGGCTTGCTGCTGGCACAGTACGAGGTGTTGCGCGAACAGGGTCACTCACCGTCGGAGGCTTTCAACGAAACGGTAGAGGAGCTGACACAGTCGCTCGGTCCCCTCTTCGCCAAGAACGGCATGGACTGGATGTATGCCAATTGCTCTACTACGGCTCAGCGCGGTGCACTCGACTGGATGGGTCCGTTCCACGATGCCATCAAGCCGGTGATGCAGCAACTGTATGCCGCAGTCGAATCGGGCGAGGAAGCTCAACGCTCTATCGATTCGAACTCGCAAGTCGACTATCGCGAGAAGCTTAACGCCGAACTCAAAGAGTTGCGCGAGAGTGAGATGTGGCAAGCCGGAGCAACGGTACGCAAGTTGCGACCGGAGAATAACTAACTCTTCAGGATGCGCTGCGTGATGCGAAACAGCAGCCGTTTCAACTCTACGTTAGCGAGTTCGTTGAGCGCTTCGAGCGCTTCGCGATGATAATGGTCCGCCATCTGCCGCACCCGGTCGATGGCGGCGTTGTTAGGTAGCGCTTCGTCGGCATCTGCCTGCTCCCGACGCGCAGCCAGTATGGCAGTGGGGCGGGTGTCTTTTTCTACATCTTCCAAATCGTCGTGCAGTTGGTAGGCAATGCCTAAGGCACGGGTGTAGCGGCGTAAGACGGTAAGCAGGGAGGGGTCGGCTCCGGCACATACCGCTCCCATCACGAGGGCTACCTCGAAGGCGGGTACCGTTTTGTGGAGGAAGATGTCGAGCACAAAATCCATCGTCAGGCTGTCGGTAGTGTGTGGCGCTGCGGCGTTCCATGCCAACTCCATGCCTTGTCCTTTGCAGAGGGCGATGTGTGCATCGGCAGCCAGTTGCATCAGCATTCCGTTTTGGGTGGCGGCAAGCAGTCGGTAGCCTTCGCCCAGCAGCATGTCGCCTACGTTGATAGCCATAGGTACGCCGTGCTGTGCGTGCACGGTAGGTTTGCCGTAGCGCAGACGGTCGTTGTCCTGAATATCGTCGTGCACCAGCGATGCCTTGTGGAAACATTCTACTGCCACTGCTGCCAGTTGCACTTCGCGCGGAAGGGTGTCGGCATGGCTCAGTGCCAAGTAGGTAGCAGCCAGCAGATAGGGGCGCCACCGTTTGCCGTCGTCGCCCAGCCAGCTGCGTGCCACGTGCGACGTAGGGTCGTCGGTCGGGGTGAGCAGGGCGGCAAGCGATTCGGGGCGGAACCATTTTTTGATGGTCGACTTGAGGTAATCGTAATCGAGCAGGTAGACCGCCTCGTCGGAGCACATGGTGAGCAGGTGTTCCACATAGTCGGTGTCGACGGTGGTGTTGCGACATCCGTCGCGGTTCAGCGGCACTGCCAATCCGGGTACGGCATGATTGATCAACAGCGGGAAAGCCTTCTCCAACGAATCTAAACACCCCACGCCGATAACAGCATCGACCACGCGGTTTTCTATCAGCGGTATGACGGCGGTAAACCCTTCGGCAACCAAGCTGAGGCTACCCAGCTCGTCGGCGCGGTCTTGCAGGGTAGGGATGGTGCAGTGCAGACAGCGGTGACACAGCAAGCCCAGCTCGTCGACCTCGGCGCGGCAATGTGTGGTGTTGCTCAGGCACTTGGGTAGTAGCAAGATGCGCTTGTCGGCAGGGATGGCAGCGATGGTGCTCCGCCACACACGATTGTGTAGCTCTACCATCATCCACGCTTTCCAGGCGGGGTTGAGCGACTGCTCGTCGATCAAGCGGTCGGACAGGCGCGAGAGTATCTCTTCCGACAGGGGAGGGGTGAGTGTCTGTCTGCCGACAAACTCATCTATCAGGCGGCGTACCTGCGTGCGCTCTTCCCGGACTTGCGGAACGGTGTATTGTTGTCTGTCCATGTGCGTCAAGGGTTTGCCGGTTTATCCATACGCTCCGAAACCGAAGAAGTATCGTTTCTTTACCCAGCGGTAGAAAATGTTTTGCTCGGGTATCTCTTCGCCCGGGCAGTTGTGCCCTGCCAGCGGCGTCATGCGACGATACTCATCGAGGGCGTGCTGTCGGGAGGTGGTATCGGCGGCTTGCTGTGTTTCCAGAAAGGCGGCAAGCTTCTGCGGGTCTTCGAGCAGGATGCAGCCACGCGAGCTTTCGGCAGTCAGGCGACGCAGAGCGGCAAGAAAGGCTGAACGTTCAAAGAGCGACGCCGTATCGCTGCCCGTGGCGTCGATGCACTCGGCAGCCAACTGTATGGGCGGGCAGAACTCCAGCGCTCCCGACGGAGCAATGTGGTGGCTCATGCCGGTGGCGCCCGGACAGAGTGCGTTGCCTTGGTCGTCCCAGTAGGTCTCGATGATAAAGAGCGGGGCATTCTTGCGCTGCTCTACCACAAAGCGGCGGAATGCCAGCACTTGTTCGTGGCTCAGTGCTTTCTCGGGGTGGGGGTTGTCTCCTACGGGTCGATAGAGGTAATACCACAGATAGTGTGCCCCCTCGCGGGCTATGCGTTCGATATAGTCGCGACTCACCAATTCGTCGTAGTTGCTCCGGCAGATGCTGGCAGCCACGCCGAATATCAGCTTGGCACGGCGGCAAGCATGTACTCCCTCCAATGTGCGGCGGAACACCTCTTTGCCGCCCCGTCGGGCGTCGCTCTCCTGCTCCAATCCCTCGATGCTGATGAGCGGTGTCACGTTGCCCATCCGGCGGAGGCGCATCGCTACGTGGTCGGTCAGCAAGATGCCGTTGGTGAAAAGCTGAAAGTAGCAGTCGGCGTGTCGTTCCATCACGTCGAGCAGTCCTTTGTGCAGCAACGGTTCTCCGCCCAATATACCGAAGAAGTACGACCCCTTCTGCCGGGCGCTGTCGATGATGCCGTCGAGCTGCTCTACGGTGAGCTGCTTGCGTCCGCCGCCCGACACCCAGCAACCACTGCATGCCAAGTTGCATTGTTCGGTCACCGAGATCATCAGGAAGGCGGGGAAGAAGGGTTCACCCTTTGCCTGTCGGCGTTCGAAGCGGCTCAGGTTGCGCATACTCTTCCAGCCGAAGGTGTAGACAAACTTCCAGATCAGTCGGGGAGCACATTCGCGCGGTACGCGCAGGGCGGCGCGGGCGGTAGCTATGTAGTCGCTTACTTTCATGGGGTGTGGTCTGGTTACTTGGTGAGTGGCACTCCACCCTTGCGTTGTTGCAGTTTGTAGCGCAACCGCTCACGATAGAGCTTGTCCATGGCTTGCGGGTCGAAGGTCTCTTCCATCTCTTCGCCGCCATTGACGGGCGACTTGTCGTACTTAGGAAAGATGATTGCCTGCGACGGACACATCCGCGCACACGCGGGACAGTTGTTCTTGCACAGTTCGGGATGTACCACCCGCACCTTTCCGCCTTCGACGGCATATACGCCGAAGAGGCAGAAACTGTGGCACTTGGCGCACTCGGTACACCGGTTTTTATCGATGACGGGGTACCATGCGTCTTGTCGCTCGTTCGGGGTGGCGATACCTAACTGTTCGAGTACGGTTTCGGCAGGCGTGTTGCGGATGTCGATGAGGGTACCTGCTTCTACGCCCTGTCCTGCCAGCAATGCCTGTACGGCACGTTTGTGACACGCCAATAGGGTGGCAGAAGCCGCCTCGGCAAGTCGGTCGGGATGGCTCATGGCTGTGCGGCAGAGGTCGGCGGCAATGGTTACGTCGCAACCGCTCCCGTCTAATGCGGCAGCCAGCTGTGCCACCTTGTTTTTATCGATAAAAGCTCGGGCGGCACAGGCGCAGATGACGACTTTAAGGGGTTTTGTTGGGCTGTTCATGCAGGAAACGAGAATGTTATGCAGGCACAAAATTAGGCGATATTAGTCGTAGCGCCGACAAGCCGACGGTAAAGAGAAAGAATGGGGGATGAAAGCGAAGAAGCTATTTATGCTTACAACCCGAAGGCTTCTTTGACTTTGTCTACGTAGTCGAGCTTCTCCCACGTAAAAAGTTCTACCTCCATGTCGCGGTCGCCTTCGTATCGTGAGTGGAAGTGCTTGACGATCGTTTGCGGCTCTCGTCCCATGTGCCCGTAGGCTGCTGTCTCCAAGTAGATGGGGTTGCGCAGTTTGAGGCGGTCTTCAATGGCTTTGGGGCGCAGGTCGAAGAGTGCGTCTATCTTGCAGGCAATGTCGCCGTCGCTCATGTCGACGTGGCTTCGTCCGTAGGTGTTGACGTAGATGCTGACGGGTCGTGCCACCCCGATGGCATACGATATCTGCACCAATACCTCGTCGGCTACGCCGGCAGCGACCAAGTTCTTGGCAATGTGTCGGGCAGCATACGCAGCGCTACGGTCTACCTTGCTGGGGTCTTTGCCCGAGAAGGATCCGCCGCCGTGTGCTCCTTTCCCGCCGTAGGTGTCGACGATGATTTTTCGTCCGGTCAAGCCGGTATCGCCGTGTGGTCCTCCGATGACGAACTTGCCGGTGGGGTTGACCAAGTAGTTGATGTGGTCGTTGAAGAGCGTCCCTATCTTTTCGGAGTGTATGGAGGCGATCACGCGCGGAATGAGTATCTCTATCACGTCGTGCCGGATCTGTGCCAGCATGGCTTCGTCGGCTTTGAGTTGTGCCGCTTCGCTGTTGTCGGCGGGGCAGATGAACTCGTCGTGCTGGGTCGATACTACGATGGTGTCGATGCGGATGGGTGTGCCGTTGTCGGCATACTCAATGGTGACTTGGCTCTTGGCGTCGGGGCGCAGGTAAGTCATTTGTTTGCCTTCGCGTCTGATCTCGGCAAGAATGCGCAGGATGCGATGTGCCAAGTCGAGCGACAACGGCATGTAGTTTTCCGTTTCGTTGGTGGCGTAGCCGAACATCATTCCCTGGTCGCCTGCTCCCTGCTCCATGGGGTCGCTTCGCTCTACGCCGCGGTTGATGTCGGGGCTTTGCTCGTGTATGGCGGACAATACTCCGCACGAGTTACTTTCGAACATGTACTCTCCTTTGGTATAGCCGATGCGTTTAACTACTTCGCGGGCAATGAGTTGGAGGTCAACGTACGCTTTAGTTTTCACTTCTCCCGCCAGAATCACCTGTCCGGTGGTTACCAGCGTTTCGCAAGCTACTTTCGAACTGGGGTCGTAAGCCAACAGTTTGTCAAGTACGGCATCCGACAGTTGGTCGGCTACCTTATCGGGGTGTCCCTCGGACACCGATTCGGATGTGAATAAATAAGCCATTCAATAAAATCTTGTTTTAAATAAAAATCAGGCGGCAAAATTACAGGATTTATTTGGGTTATCGAGGGGGTGACGCCATGTTTTATTATATCAAAATGTCTACTTTATCAAACCGGCATAATGTGTACCAAATTATCTTTTAGGCATTACTAATAGATGGTTGAGCAACAAAAAAATGTCACTATCTTTGCGGCAGATAATAATAAACTAATAATTAAGATGATATGACGACAGCAGTACAAATCCCCAAAATCTTTAATACGGCGGGACCTATTAAGCTCGATATGCACTATTGTATAGACCCGTTGAATCGCTTCAATCTCGACGAGATAGAATCGCTGATAGCATATCAGAAATACTTCATCCTCCATGCCCCGCGGCAGACAGGTAAGACGTCGTGCCTGTTGGCGTTGCGCGACTATTTGAACCGGCAAGGACGCTATTATGCCGTATATGCCAACGTGGAAGGTGGGCAAGCTTCACGCAATCATGTGGAACGGGTGGT